>JAJZRT010000383.1 GCA_021802595.1 Pseudomonadota bacterium | reverse complement strand
AGCAGGATCAGCTTGTCCTCGCCCATCTCGCGCAGCGGCGGCACCGCGATGGAGAACACCGACAGGCGGTGGTAGAGGTCGGCACGGAAGCGGCCGGACTTGATCTCGGCGCGCAGGTCGCGGTTGGTGGCGGTGACCACGCGCGCGTTGGAGAAGCGCGGCTGGGTTTCGCCGACGCGCTGGTATTCGCCGTTTTCCAGCACGCGCAGCAGCTTGGCCTGCAGTTCCAGCGGCAGTTCGCCGATCTCGTCGAGGAACAGGGTGCCGTTCTCGGCTTCCTCGAAGTAGCCGGCGCGCGCGCTGGTTGCGCCGGTGAAGGCGCCCTTGGCGTAGCCGAACAGGGTCGGCTCGACCAGGGTCGGCGAGATCGCCGCGCAGTTGAGCGCGAGGTAGGGCTTGTGCGAACGCGGCGACAGCTGGTGCAGGCTGGAGGCGACGCGTTCCTTGCCGCTGCCCGATTCGCCCTCGATCAGCACCGGGAACGGTGCGGCGGCGTACTGCTTGATCTGCTCGCGCAGCTTGTCCATCGCCGGGCTGTCGCCGACGATGCCGGAGTCCTTGGCGGGCGCGGGGGCCTTGTCGGCGCTGCGCTCGGCGTCCTGCACCATGAGCGCGTTGAACAGCAGCGACTTCAGGCGTTCGGGCTCGCACGGCTTGGCGACGAAATCGATCGCGCCGAGTGCGCGCGCGTGGCGGGCGTTGGCCTCGTCGCTCTGGCCCGAGAGCACCAGGATCTTGATGCTGGGAGAGACGCTCAGCAGGTCGGCGATCAGGGCAAACCCTTCGTCCGGCTTGTGCGGCAGTGGCGGCAGGCCCAGGTCGACCAGGGCCAGTTGCGGCGGCTCGTCCAGCTGCATCATCAGGCTTTTCACCTGCGCGCGCGACTCGGCGGCGGAGATGTCGAAGTCCTTGCTCAGGACATAGGTGAGCGTATCGGAAATCAGCGGATCGTCATCGACGATCAGCAGGCTAGGCTTGTTGGGTTGGACCACATATCCTCCAGGTCGATTGGTACCGAAAGCGCGCCTGCATCTGCGTACAGGGAAAATTATCGCGTGCATGTCGGATTTTCGACGATTGTGCCAGAGACCCGGTGAAAGTTAAACCGGGATGCACATTCGGGAGGGGACGTGCCGCAAGCGAGGCAAGGCTCGCGGCGCAGGGCAAGCAGTGTCAGCTGTTCACCGGTTCGACCAGGACGCGTGTCCAGCCTTCGCTGCGTTCGATCGGGTTGCCCAGCGCGATGAATTTGCGTTCCTGCCCGCCGCCGTGGACCTGGAGTACCTTGCCCAGCGTGAAATGGATCGGGTCGATGATGAGTGTTTTCCGGTCGCCCTCCAGCCACAGGCTGGGGTGCGGCAGGCTGGCGCCGCTGTTGTCGAGTCCGTTGACGGTGTAGCCGGGCGTGGCCGTATCGTGCAGCATGGCCAGGGCGGGTTTCTCGGCCAGGGTTTCGATGCCAACCGAGCTGGTGTCGTCATTGAGGCGGGACAGGCGGCGCACGATGCCGATCCGCCATTCGCGGGCGTCATGCGACTTGATGCCGACCAGCGCGCCGACCCTCAGCCAGTCCTTGTCGCGCGACTCGACGATGGCGCCATAGCCGAATTCGCTTTCGTCGTGCATGACCCAGCGTTCGACGTCGGGCGAGTGCCGGATGGCCGGCATGGTCATCTGCGAGACGCGTTCACGCGTGCGGTCGGTGATGAAACCGTATACCTGGACGTCGTCGACCTCGTTGTAATTGATCCCGGTGCCGTAGGGCGAGACGCTGGCCGGCATGTCGGCGGCCTTGATCTGGCCGATGATGGCATTCAGGCCATGGGTCACGTCGACCAGCCGCTTGGTCGATTCGCGCGGGGCGCGCCGCTGTTCGCGCGTGGCCAGCGAAGCCCACTGGTGCTGCAGGTGTTCGAGCAGTTCGAGGCTTTCGGCCGTGCGTGCGGTTTCTGTCAGGCCAAGCTGTGCCGGCGGGGTGTTTTCCTGCAGGGCGGCATGCAGTTCCTGCAGCTTTTGCAGCAGGTCGGCCGTCGCCCAGAATCGCAAGGGCTTGTCGGTGTCGGGTTTGCGCACGCGGCGCGGGCCGTGGTCGGCCGACAGGTCGATCACGAAATTATGGACGTTGGTGTCGATCCGGCTGTCCAGCTGAAGCATGCCGTGCCAGTTGCACAACCAGCGGTCGACCAGATCGAGCTGCCTGGGGTAGAGCGTCCCGGAATTGGCCTGATTCAGCATCAGGATATGCAGGTAGGCGGTTTCGCAGCTGCAGTCGGCCGTGTCTTCGGGATAGGCCCGCTGGACCTTGCGATGGAAGCCTTCGGCTTCGGCGATGCGATACATGTTGTGGAGCCGCTGCCACAGCCTCTCGCCTGCCGGAAGATAGCGGATGGCGCGCCATTTCAGCAGTTGGCCGAAGGCGCGGATGGCGCGCAGGGTGATCAGTGGCGTCGCTTCGTCGTATTGCGCCTTGCCTGCTTCGTGAGCGAGGTGCAGGACGAAGGTGTGGTAGCCGCGCGCGATCTCCCAGTAGAGGCCGTATACCGCGTGCCAGAGCTGGCTCTCGACCTGGCGCGACATGCGCGGATTGCGCAGGTACTGGCGCACCAGCGTGTCCTGCAGGTCGCGGGATTTTTCGTCCAGCAGCATGAAGATGGCCAGCCGATCTTTCGTGTATTGCGTCGAGTTCTCGTTGAATCGCTTGAGCGCGCCGAGAATGGCTTCCTGGCACTTGAACGCGTCGCCGATGGGCAGGTTGTCGATCCAGCGGGTGGCTGTCTTGAGGTTGGTCAGCGGGTCGTCGGTGCGTTTGCCAAAAGGCGTCAGCTGGGCCAGGCGCGAAGCGAATTTATCTGCCAGTGAAGTCATGGTGTGAAAACGATCCGAAGGTGACGAAGCGTGCTTTCAGGCACTTAACGGCAGTCTGAGCAAAATCTGTACCTGTTGTCAGGCCAGCCGGGTTTGCACCCATGCCTGCACCGAGGCCAGGGCGGCGGGCAGATGTCCCGGCTGGCTGCCGCCGGCCATTGCCATGTCCGGCTTGCCGCCGCCCTTGCCGCCGACCTGGGTGGCGACGAAATTCACCAGTTCACCGGCCTTGATCTTGCCGGTGATGTCGGGGGTCACCGCAGCGATCAAGCTGACCTTGCCGTCGGCCACCGTACCCAGCACCAGCGCGCAGGACTTCAGCTTGTCGCGCAGCTTGTCGGCGGTTTCGCGCAGCGCCTTGGCGTCGACGCCGTCGAGTTGCGCCGCCAGCACGCGCACGCCGCCAACGTCCACGGCCTGCTGCACCAGGTCGTCGCCCTGGCTGGAAGCGAGCTTCGATTTCAGGCGGTCGAGCTCCTTTTCCAGCGCGCGGCTGTGTTCCATCAGCTGTGTCACGCGCTCGGCGGCCTCGAACGGCGTGGCCTTGACCAGTTGCGCAATGGCGCCGAGATGCTTTTCGGTTTCGCCGAGGTAGGCGAGCACGCCGGTGCCGGTGGTTGCTTCGACCCGGCGGATGCCCGCCGCGACGCCGGTCTCCAGCAGGATCTTGAAGGCGCCGATGTCGCCGGTGCGCGCCACATGGGTGCCGCCGCACAGTTCGCGCGAACTGCCGATGTCGAGCACCCGCACCTCGTCGCCGTATTTCTCGCCGAACAGCATCATGGCGCCGGTTTTCTGCGCTTCCTCGATCGGCATCACGCGTGCCTGCGTTGCGGTATTGGCGAGGATCTCGGCGTTGACGCGTGCTTCCACTTCGCGGATCTGCGTGTCGGTCATCGGGCTTGGCTGCACGAAGTCGAAGCGGGTCTTGTCGGCGTCCACCAGAGAGCCTTTCTGCTGCACGTGCTCCCCAAGCACCTCGCGCAATGCCTTGTGCATCAGATGAGTGGCCGAGTGGTTGCGCATGGTGCGTGCGCGGTTGTCCTCGTCGACGCGGGCAAGGACGGCGTCGCCGACGACCAGCGAGCCAGTCTTCACCACGCCGTGGTGGCCGAACACCTGCGCCTGGATCTTTTGCGTGTCCTCGACCTCGAATGCGCCGTTGGTGCTCTGCAGCGCGCCGCGGTCGCCGGCCTGGCCACCGGACTCGGCATAGAAGGGGGTGTGGTCGAGCACGACCACGCCAAGTTCGCCTTCCTTCAGTTCGCTGACCGGCGTGCCGTCCTTGTACAGCGCGAGGATATTGGCATCGTGGGTCAGCGTGTCGTAGCCGTGGAAGGTGGTGGCCGCACCGGAATACTCCAGACCAGCGCCGAGCTTGAACTTGCCGGCGGCGCGCGCCTGATCCTTCTGCCGCTGCATGGCGGCATCGAAGGCCGCAGTGTCGACGCCGACGTTCGCCTCGCGGCAGATGTCGGCGGTGAGGTCGAGCGGAAATCCATAGGTGTCGTGCAGCTTGAACGCCAGTTCGCCGTCGAAGGTGCTGCCGGCCGGCAGGGCCTTCAGCGCCGCTTCGAGGATGCCCATGCCGTGCTCGATGGTCTCGAAGAAGCGTTCCTCCTCCTGCCGCAGGATGTCCGTCACGCGGGTTTGCGCGGCCACCAGTTCAGGATAGGCCTCGCCCATCGCCGCCGTCAGATCGGGCACGATGCGGTGGAAAAAGGCGGCGCGTGCGCCAAGCTTGTAGCCGTGGCGGATGGCGCGGCGGATGATGCGGCGCAGCACGTAGCCGCGCCCCTCGTTGCCGGGGATGACGCCGTCGACGATGAGGAAGGCGCAGGCGCGGATGTGGTCGGCGATGACCTTGAGCGAGTTGTTGGCCAGATCGCTCGTCTGCGTCTCGCGC
>JAJZRT010000382.1 GCA_021802595.1 Pseudomonadota bacterium | reverse complement strand
CGTCGAAGGCATCAAGAACGGCGTGCGCAAGGTCAACATCGACACCGACCTGCGGATGGCGTCCACCGGCGCCATCCGCAAGCACCTGGCCGAGAACAAGTCCAACTTCGACCCGCGCAAATTCCTCAAGGAAGCCACCAAGGGCATGAGCGACATCTGCAAGGCGCGCTACGAAGCCTTCGGCGCCGCCGGCCAGGCCAGCAAGATCAAGAAGGTCTTCAACCTGGAAGAAATGCAGAAGCGCTACGACAAGGGCGAACTGGATCCCAAGGTCAACTGATTGCCGGCTTGCCGGAATCGGACGCTGGAATCGGATGGGACGCTGCGGCGTCCCATTTTTTATGTATCCCACAGGCGCCGAAGTTGGGAGTCTTGGCGGGCATCTTGCGGCCAACTGCGGTCACTGATTGAGCCGAAACCATGCGTTCCCAGACGGCCGGTGTGCCTTAGCAAGCTGCCTGCGGCTGAGCTGGCATGGTTGGCAAGTCATCGGCCCTAGCAGGCATAGCGAAAATCCGGGCCAATGCCCGCTGGCGGCCGCGAACCAGACCTTTATCGCTCCGGTTAGGCGCATCGCTAAACTGCTAAGGATGCGCTGAACAAGTCCTTCGACAAGCTCAGGACGAACGGCAACTTGTTGATTCCGTTCGTGGTGAGCTTGTCGAACCATGAGCGGAATCAACTTGTTCAGCGCTTCCCTAATGCCTCTTTGGCAAGTCGTCCAGCCTTCTGGAGCTTGGTTTTAACAGTTACGGGTCAACACGCACGAGCCAACCGCGTCTAATGCAGTAGGTAATGAATTGGTACGGGTGGGTTGCAGTTTTCGTTCCATGCTTATGGTCTTTAACCGCAATAGATAACGCATCGAAGTCAGCAACACCCCCGCCGCCGAAACGACTTTCTCTATCTCAGCCCAAGATACCGCGTTGTGAAGCTTGGGGCGTACTGGGGCGCTCTTAATCCTGTACCTGCCCTCATAGTCGGATTTCTTTTTCATTAACATCGCAACATAGGGCCGCATCGCTCAGGCGTCGCGACGATTCACGCTTCCGACAATTCGGCAAGGCGCTGGCGCGCTTCGTCCAGCAAGGCGTCCGGCGTGCGCAGCGTGCCGTCCATCCAGCTGGGCTTGCACGCGCGCGTTGAAGCGGTGGGCGAGGACGGCGGCGAGCATGAGGGCGCTCGCGCGTTCGCGCGGATCGCCGCCCCAGCGCAAGACGATCGCCGCATCGCGGGCGCCGACCGCTTCCTGCAACTGCGGCTGCCCGGCGAGCTGCGTCGCGCTGTCGGAGAAGCGGAGGTCCACGCCGGCGTCTTCGCCGTCCAGCGTGCGGGGCAGATAGCCGCCCGATTCGAACGGCACCTGGCCGTCGTCGATGGTCAGCGGGAAGCGCATGGCCTTGAGCGCGGCCTGCAGTGCCTGCCGGTCCGGCATCCGGCTGCGTCCCAGGTACGCGATGTAGGATTTGGTCATCGGTCGCTCCTAGGTGTTCCAGCGTTCCGATCCGAACACGGCGGAGATGGCCGCGGCGCGCTCGTCTTTCGCCAGGCCGGCGCAGGCGGCAAGCGCGGTCTGTAGCAGCGCGGCCTTGGGATAGGGCTGGCCGGCGCGCGTGCCGTAGGCGCGGTAGTCGCAGGCGCACAGCGTCATCAACTGTTGGTAGCGTTCGGGCTGATCGAACGCGCCGATCCGCTCGAGTATCTTGGCGACCGGGCCGGCGCGCACCTCAGACACGCGGTGCACGCGCTCGCATTCGGCCAGCGCCAGCAGCGCCAGCTCGCGGCACTCCGCCGGCACGCCGAAGCGTTCGCACATCGCCTCGATGCGGGGGCGGCCGCGTTCGACGTGGCGATAGTGGACCGGCAGGTGCTCGGGCGGGGAGTCCGACTTGCCGACGTGCATCACCAGCGCGGCGAAGCGCACCGGCAGCGGCGCGTTGCAGCGGGCGGCTTCGTCGAGCACGCGCAGCAGATGCTGGCCGATGTCGACCTGAGGCGGGTCGTCGGCGATCTGCGGCACGCCGAACACGCCGGCTACTTCGGGCAGGACCTCGGCCAGGGCACCGCAGGCGTAGAGCACGCGGAGCATGTTGGACGGGGTGCGGGCCATCAGGCCGCGCGCGATCTCCGGCCATGCCTCGCGCGGATTCATGCCGGCGAGCGTGCGGGTCTCGACCTGCTCGAACATGAGCTCGAGCGTCTCGTCGTCGAGCATGCCGTCGGGACCGGCGGCCAGCGCCGCCAGGCGCAACAGGCTCAACGCGGGTTCGGTCTGCAGAAGGTCGGGGAGGCGGGGGGTAAGTCCGGGGGGCATGGTGTGATGGAAACGATTTCTCGAAAAGTGCGTCGTCGGTGCCGGCTAGAATCCGTCGCGCTGGCTGCCCCAGGGGTGGGAGCCGGGAACCAGCGTGGCCTTGATGCCGGCTTTCTCGACGGCATCGAGCGTTTTATAGAGTGTGGCTTCGTGCGCCAGGGTGCTGCCCTTCATCACCGCCACATAGCGGGCCGCGGTGTCGACATCGCAGGTATACCCGCCGCCGGGGTCGTCGACGCGACGTAAATTTCCATCCCAGTCCATAAAAAACCCGCTCATGGTGCATCCTCTATCGAGACTTCGGTAATTAGTGACAGATCTCAACCACCGTTCGGGCTGATCGTGAGCCTGTCGAACGATCGAAGCCTGTCCTGAGCCTGCCGAAGTGGCCTTGTGCCCACTCGGACATGCCCCCTTCGCCAAGCTCAGGGCGAACGGGCTGGGGGGTGGATTGCTTGGGTGAGTTCGTCGGTACGCATGGATTTGCCCACTGGCCGTTGTACTGTTCGTGGTGAGCTTGTCGAACCACACCTCAAAGCCCCTTTGACTGAAACCATAGAATCTCATGGCGAACGGGGACTTTGTCATGTGCTGCTTCCTATCTGCAAGCAGCTCACTCGACCTGCGCCATCCGGGGCGTGCGCTTGTTCAGCAGCAGATTGTTTACGTTGACTGCAAACTCGCGCCAGGCGGCGGCAAGGTCGCGGGAAATGGTTTCCACGTAATCCTTGGCGGGGGCATGTTCATCAGGGAAATTCGAGATCGCGCAGGAACCCCGATTGAACTGGACGACCTGCTCGAGCAGCGTATTGTTGAACCCGGAGAAGGGACTCAGCACGCTGGGCGTCAGATCGGAGCGGCCGTGCTGCGTTCCGGTGACGGTGGTGTCGAAGGGCAAGACGCCCAGCCGGTCCAGGGCTTCGCTGTAGACCTGCTCCACCGTGTCGAGCAGGGCACGCTGGGTCAGCTGTTCCCGGGTTTGGGCGGCGAGATGGCGCTGCAGGTGCTGGCGGTAGCGCTCGATGGCGCCGCCGCGCAGCGTGACCACTTCTTCGTTGAATTGGGCAAGGCTGGCGGCGTTGTCGTTGCTGAGCCGCGCCACGGTACCCGTATCGATCGCCAGCGCGCGCTGTATCCGCGCGGCCGCTTCCAGTGCGCCTTCGAGATAGCCGCCGCCAGTCCCCGCGGTTTCCGATCCGCCGAGGAAGAGCTTGCCGCCCCACAGCGGGCGGCGCAGCTGCGGGTCGCCGTATTCCGGATGGGTGTCGGGCGGCGTCAGGTCGAGCGTGCTGCAGGTGAACGGTTCGGCGGCCCAGTCCTGCATGTGCTGTTCGCCCGCTTCCGCCTCGCTGCCGAACACCTGCACCAGCTGGCTGGAGATCAGCATCGGCATCGCCACCGGGTGCACCGACGCGCGGAACTGCGGCGGCAGGGCGAAGAATCCGCCCAGCGCCGCGCGGCGTCCGCCGGCGTCGCAGGCGTCGAAAATTTCACCGAGCACGACCTGTTCGTGGGTGACGAAGGCGTTGCCCGACTCGCCGGCGGCGCGCCAGAACGGCGCCGCAAAACCCACCGCGACTTTCGCCTGGTCGGCCATCCAGGTCGGGGTGGCGCGCATGGCGTCGCGCAGGGGGTCGTCGAGCGCGGGGGCGAAGTGCACGCGCTCTTCCAGCAGGCGCGGCGGAATCGCCAGCACCGCGTGGCGGGCATGGACGATGGTCGTGACCTCGCCGCGGCGGAACAGCAGTTCGACATGGGTGTCGCGGTCGCGCACGGCGATGAGTTCCTGTTGCAGCCGGATCGCCGTGGCGGGCAGCCCCTCGGCCAGTGCGTCCACCAGCGCCGCCATGCCGCCGTCCACACGGCGGGCGCCGCCGTGCAGGGCGTCCATCTCCATGCGTTCGGGCTTCTGGTCGTGCGCGGTCAGGCGCAGCAGGCTGCCGTCGTCGTGCTGCGCGAAGCTGCGCAGGCCCAGCTCCGCCAGCAGTTTGGTGATGCGCGGCTGGGTGTCGGGCCAGAACCAGGTCGGACCGAGGTCGAGCGCCATGCCGGCGGTTTTGCTGGGGACCGAAAGCACGCGCCCGCCCAGCCGCGCCCGCGCCTCGTATAGGACGACGCTGCGGCCCTGTGCGTGCAGGCTGCGCGCAAGCGCCAGTCCGCACAGTCCGCCGCCGATGATGAGGGTATCCAGCATGGTTCAGTTGTCGGGTCGGGCCGCGGCCACATCGACCTGCGCCACATCCACCTGCACCATGCCGCCGGTGATGCGCAGGGGATATTCCTTGAGGGCCCAGCCGCAGGGTTGCAGCGAGCTGCCGTCGCGACCGTTGAACACCCAGCCGTGGGCGGGGCAGTGCAGGATGCGGCCGTTGAAGTCGCCGCGCGCCAGCGACACCTTCTCGTGCGGACAGGCCGCGTCGTAGGCGCGCGGCTCGCCGCCGTCCGGCCACAGGATGATGA
>JAJZRT010000381.1 GCA_021802595.1 Pseudomonadota bacterium | reverse complement strand
CAGACACCCTTCAAATGATAAAGCCCGGCCTCGTGCCGGGCTTTGTCGTTTCAGTCAGCTCAAAAACCGTCCGCCGACCAGCAGTCGCCGATTGAAGACAGGCGCTACAACAAAACGCCCTCAACAGAGGGCGTGTTACATTTCCATCGTGACTTCGGACACCACGATCTTAGCAAGCGAGGCTCTTAGCCAGCACGCTTTGCCATGCCAACACCGCGATGCGGTCTAAAGGTCGTGCCATGAGTGTCTGAACCTGTTTTTACAGAAAGGGATTTTCGACCGTCAGCTTGTCGATGCGCTGGCCGTGCTGCAGGTCTTCGCTATACAGCCGCGCGCAGCCTGCCTCCAACGCCGCAGCAACGATCAGGGCATCGTAAAAGCTGAAGCGATAGCGCGCCTGGATGTCGATGCCGCGCTGGTAGAGCGCCTGGCTGGGCATGATGCGCCAAAGCGGGCCGAGCACGGTGCGCAGGTAAGCCGCAGCACCGGCGTGGTCCAGCGGAATGTGGGCCTTGCGCAGCGCCACGTTCAAGCATTCCTGCACGACCTGGTGGCTGATGCAGCCCTTGCCGGTGGCGATGCCGTTGCGGATCAGCTGCACGGCGATGCCGTGCTTGCGCGCGTCTGCATCGTCGAGGTGATAGAGAAAGACGTTGGTGTCGATAAAGTGTTCAGCGCTCATTCATTTCTTCCCGGCTGAATTTGCGGCCGATCCGTAGCCGGCCGCGCAATTCTTCCGTCAACGCGTCGAACTCCCGCATCCGCGCCTCCCGGTGCGTGTAGTCCTCCAGCCAGCGGCGGAATTCATCGTTCAGCGTCGTGTGTTCGGCGCGGGCCCGCGCGCGGGCCGCCTCGATGAGCTTTTCATCGGCGCTCAAGGTGATATTCTTCATGGCCACTTACTAAGTACGTGTACGCGGCTACAGTGTACCACTGGCCCCTCTTGATGTGGCTGAAAATCGTGGCCCCGTTCTCCACTTGGAATGTGAATCCACCCTCGCCGCCTAAGGGGAACCGTCTCGCTGGCTGCTGCCTGGAAAGAAAAGAGCCGGATATCGCAGAAAAATCTTGTGATGGTAATGCGCAATAATATTGTATTGATAAGACATGATAGTCTTGCGATAATAATGCGCAATACTCTTGTAATGGTTGGAAATGGCAACTCCCAACGAAAAGCTCGCGCAGTCCCTGGGAGTGCTGCATGCACTTGAGCCGGCACGTGCCATTCCTGCAAAAGCGCTATCTCGCGTACATCGGGAGAGACTCGACAAGGCAGGGTTTCTCTCCCAGGTTGTCAAAGGTTGGTATATCCAGACTCGCCCGCAAGATGCTCCAGGCGATAGCACGGCATGGTTTACCAGTATGCGGGAATTCATTGCTGGCTACTGCTCTGAGCGGTTTGGTGACAATTGGCATGTTAACCCTGACCAGTCGTTACTGCTCCGGACGGGAGAGCGCTCCTTGCCTCGGCAGATGCAAGTGTGGGCGCCGCGCGCAACCAACCAATCGCTGACGCTGCTGCACGGCACTTCGCTGTTCCTGTACAAGGCTCCTCGGCTTCTGCCGGCAAGTCCGAGTGTGGATGCAGGCGGATTGCGGCTGGTAGAACTTGAAAACGCATTGGTCGAGGTGGGGCCAACCTTCTTTATTCAGCAGCAGTTGGCGGCGACCATTGCGCTAAGAAGTTTTGAGGACGGGAGCGGTCTTATGCGAGTGCTGCTCAGCGGTTCACATTCGGTCATCGCCAGCCGCTTGGCTGGCGCATTGCGTCAGCTCGGGCGTACAGAAATCGCCGATGACATCGTCGCGGCGATGCGCACAGCGGGTTATACGGTCACAGAAACGAACCCGTTTGAACAGCCCGTAAGTCCTGTGCCGAGCGCCCGTCCAGAGTCACCCCATGTGCAACGCATACGCTTGCTGTGGGCGGACTTCCGCCGAGCTGTGATTGACTCATTGCCGGCGCCAGGTGAAGTACCGAGAGACATCGACCTGGTTCTTACAGATGTCGAAGCCCGTTATGTCGCTGACGCTTACCACTCCTTGTCAATTGAGGGCTATCGAGTCACGCCAGAGATGATTGAGAAAGTACGGCAAGGCACCTGGGATCCAGACGGCGTCGACCGCTCGGCGAGAGATGCCATGGCTGCCCGTGGATATTTTGAAGCGCACAATGAGGTTAAGACCACGGTTGCGCGAATCCTGGGTGGCCAGAATGCTGGGGTTGAACTACGCCGGGCGCATGGCGCGTGGTATCGCGCCCTGTTTGCACCGAGTGTCCGGCTCGGTGTTTTGAGGTCAGAGGACTTGGCCGGTTATCGGAATGACCAAGTCTTTATACGCGGGGCACTGCATGTGCCGCTGCCCAAAGAAGGGGTGCGTGACACGATGCCGGTGCTCTTTGAGCTTCTGGCCAATGAGGCACATCCTGGTGTACGAGCGGTGCTCGGTCATTTCTTTTTCGTCTATATCCATCCCTACATGGACGGTAATGGCCGGCTCGCCCGTTTTCTAATGAACTGCCTGTTAGTGACAGGGGGTTACAGTTGGACCATTATTCCCGTTGAACAGCGCAACCTCTATATGCAAGCGTTGGAACAGGCGAGCACCTATCGAAACATCGTGCCCTTTGCTCAATTCTTGGGCAAGCTTATCTCTGAGCAACGCGAGCATCCTCTTGATCGTCCAACAACTTAACTAGTGAATGGTAAGCGCTCCATAAACGCTGTCTGGCGCTGAGTTGTTGTGTCGAGGATGATGGTGATAACCCCATTTTTCCATTTTCTTCGTAGGTTGCGGACGGCAACGCGGCCCGCAGCGACGCTTGAGTGCGATGTGACGCCCTACACCTACAAGGGCGAAGCGACCACTATCCCAGCGGTGGAGGGAGACTTTTGCCCCGCTTGCGGCGAAGTCGTTCTGAACCGTGAACACGGCGACCGATACAGCGAGTTGATCGGCTTGTTTCAGCGCCAGGTGAACGCCGCCTATGTCGATCCCGACTACATCGCCAAGGTGCGCAAGAAACTTGATCTTGACCAGCGTGAGGCCGCCGAAATCTTCGGCGGCGGCGTTATGCCTTCTCACGTTACGAGAACGGCAAGATCAAGCCGCCGCTGGCCGTGGTGGAGTTGCTCAAGGTGTTCGATCATCACCCGGAATTGCTCAACGAGGTCAGGGCCGCTTGACCGCCATGGGGGCGTAATGAGCGAACAAAAGGCGCGCGGCCGGCTTTGTTTGGGATTGCTTGGGCGAAAGGCGAGCAACCAAGAATGCGCCGCAGGGGTGCGGGCTGCTAGGCGGAGGGCACGAGTTCGAGGCGGCGCTCGATGCGTTCAAGCCTTCCGTCCATCCTATCCAGGCGGCTGTGGAGGAGAGCGATATCGCCATGGAGGTTTGCAACGCCGCGCTCTAGCAGAGAAGTTCTTTCTTCGAGCGAGGTCAGGCGTAGTTTGACCTCTCCCATGTCAGCCTTGAATGCGGAGAACTCGCCGCGCAGCGCCTTGAGATGCTCCAGGATCAGATGCTCGGCGCTTTCTGTCATGGTGGCCCCAGGGCACAAAAGACTGAAATTGCATTCAGCATAACATAGGGTGCACTTCGGCAAGCAAACAAAAAAGCGGCCCGAAGGCCGCTCGATGGGGGAAGCGAGGCGGACTCGGTTGCCGCCGCCCAGATTCCGGCCCAGGTTCACGCCCAGGGAGTTCTGGTCCCTCTTGAGGCAAGCTAAAATCGTGTCTGGGAATCATCTAGCCGAAGGGCTTGCCTTGGCCACCGCCCTCCGCTACGCTAGACTTCCTGGCCAAGGCAGCTTGGTTTCTACAGAACCCTTTTAGCCAACCAACCGACTGGCCCCTTTTTACTCCGCTACGCATATCGAAGCCGTGGCGCATGCCGAAGAAGGAGAAGGATGCGTCCGCACCATGCTGGAGGCGATGGTCGTCAAGAATCAGGTGGCCGGCGTCCTGGACGGCGTGGCCAACGCCGGCAGCCGCTGACCTCAATCAACAGGAGCAAGAGCGATGAGCGCACAGGCATTGATCGAGAAGATCCAACAGTTACCACCGCAGCGGCTGGCGGAGGTCGAGGATTTCGTCGACTTCCTGCGCATGCGCGAGGAACGCATCGCCGCCGGCGCACGGCTCGGCGAGTCGCTCGCCAAGCTCGATGCCTTGAACCTGCCGCCCTTCTCCGATGAGGAGATCGCGGCAGAGATTCAGGCCGCGCGTGAGCAGCGCGCTGCACGCCGCACCTAATCGTGCGGGTCGTGCTTGATACCAATACGCTGGTTTCGGCCCTGCTCTCTCCCCATGGCCCGCCCCGACGTCTGCTCGACGATGCCAGAGCGCAGGCTTTCGAGTTGTACAGCAGTCCGGTGTTGATGGCGGAACTGCTCGATGTGCTATCGCGCGAGAAGTTCGCTCAGCGATTGGCAGCGGCGGGACTGACGTCGCTTGGCATCGTCGGCGAGATCCGGCGCCTGGCCGTCATGGCAGCGCCAGCCGAGGTGCCGCGCGTCGTCGCCAACGATGCTGACGACGATCATGTGCTCGCCTGCGCTCTCGCTGCCCAGGCCGATCTCATCGTCTCCGGCGACAAGCATTTGCTCGGCCTCGGCGGCCACTATCACAATATCGCCATCGTCACACCAGCCCAGGCGGTGCACCGAATCGCCAAATAGACAGAGGGCCGCAGTCGCGGCCCTTCTCACTCAGCACCGCTCGATTGCAAGCGGAAATTCGCGGCCATGACCACACCACCTCCGCTTGGAGATC
>JAJZRT010000380.1 GCA_021802595.1 Pseudomonadota bacterium | reverse complement strand
ACCGCCCGGCACGTCCAGCCACTTGACCAGCTTGGAGCCCTGGGCCATCGCCATCACCAGTTCCTCGCGGTCGAGCAACGTCCCGACCCAGTCGGCGAGGCGGTGCTTGCCGATGGCGTGGAAGGCTTCCGGTAGTTCGTGCCGACGCTCGTAGACGCCGTTGCCGCCGGTCTTGGTGTACGGCTTGCCCTCGGCCGCGGCACGAGCGATGGCAGCCTTCAGCGCGGGCAGCAGGTCCACATCGGTGGCGCCCGCTCGCGCCACATCCTGGCTGCGGTCGACCAGCAGGCCCCGCGCGTCCCGCAGAAAGGTGGTCACGCGCAGGTTGGCGCGGCCGTTGACGGTCACGCCGGAAGGCCTGTACGCGCTCGACGGGCAGGTCTTCAAGAGCCTGACCGCGGTAGCGCGACACATCACGGGCACGCACTGGAACGGGCCGAAATTCTTCGGGCTGCGCGACAACAAGGGAGGTGACCGGTGAGCCGGCCTCTGCGCATGCCACTCATGCCACCGAAGCGCTGCGCGGTGTACTGCCGTGTCTCCAGCGACGAGCGCCTGGACCAGTCGTTCAACTCCATCGACGCACAGCGCGAGGCCGGCCACGCCTTCATCAAGAGCCAGAGCCACGAGGGCTGGATCGCCGTGGCCGACAACTACGACGACGGCGGCTACTCCGGCGGCAACATGGACCGGCCCGCGCTGCGCCGCCTGATGGCTGACATCGAGGCCGGCAAGATCGACATCGTGGTGGTCTACAAAATCGACCGGCTGTCGCGCTCGCTGGCCGATTTCGCACGGATGGTGGACGTGTTCGACCGCCACCGTGTCAGCTTCAGCGCCGTCACGCAGCAGATCAATTCGGCCACGTCGATGGGCCGGCTGATGCTCAACGTCCTGCTGTCCTTCGCCCAGTTCGAGCGCGAGGTCACTGGCGAGCGCATCCGCGACAAGATCGCCGCCAGCAAGGCCAAGGGCATATGGATGGGCGGGCCGGTACCACTCGGCTACGACGTCCGCGACCGGATGCTGGTGGTCAACGAGACCGAGGCCGCCCTCGTACGCCGCATCTTCGACGACTTCGCGACCATGCGGTCAGCCACGCTGATGGTGAAGGCCTACGGCACCGAAGGGCTGGTGACCAAGGGTGGCAAGCCCTTCACCAAGCAGACGATTTACAAGATGCTGCACAACCGGATGTATCTGGGCGAGATCGTGCACAAGGGGCAGAGCTTTCCCGGCCAGCATCAGGCCATCGTCACCCAGGCGCAGTGGGACGCGGTCCACGCGCTGATCGCGATGGATGCAACGGAGCGCCGCCGCGACACGAGCGGCCGGATACGTGAGCCCGTGCTGCTGCGCGGCCTGCTGTTCACGCCCGACGGCGAACGGCTGGTGCCGAGCTACACGGTCAAGAAGGGCAAGACCTACCGCTACTACACGCCGCTCAAGCACCGGCGCTTTGGCGCCTGGGCCAGCCAGCACGGCCCACTGCCGGCGAGGCCCATTGAGGACTTGGTCGTCGACCAGATCATCGCGGCGCTGTCGGCACCGCAGATCGTGCAGTCGGTCGTGGATCGGATTCGGCAGCTCCACCCGGAGATGTCCGAACCAGAGGTCGTGCTGCCGATGCGGAACCTGGCCAGCCTCTGGCGCGGGCTGTTTCCGGCCGAGCAGTGTCGATTGGCGAAGCTGCTGATCGAGCGCGTGGTCGTGGCCGACGGCGGGCTGGAGATCGTCTGGTGCGATCAGGGCTGGCAAGAGCTGGCCGTCGAGTTGATGCCCGGGACCATCGGCGCTGAGCTGCAGGAACTGGAGGAAACCGCATGAAGGCACGTGTCCAGGCCACCGGCGCACCCGTTGCCCGGGAGCGTCGGGAGGGCGGGCAGATCAGGCTGTCCACGTTCATCCCGTTGAAGATCAGGAAGCGCGGCGCCAGCAAGGTGGTAGTGCGGCCCGATGGCCAGGTCGAGGTTGCGGGCGAGGTCACCACGCAGCACGACCAGCCCCTGCTGGTGGCCTTGACGCGGGCGTTCTACTGGCAGCACCTGCTCGACGAGGGCGTGGTGGACAGCGGCAGCGAGATCGCCCGACGCGAAGGCCTGCACCACTCCACGGTCAACGAACTGCTGCGCCTCACACTGCTGGAGCCCGCCATCATCCAGGCCATCCTGGCGGGCAAGCAGCCCCGCTGCATGAGCCTGCTGTGGTTCCAGAGGAATCCGCTGCCGACCGACTGGGCCGCCCAGCGGGAGCTGCTCGCGCGATTCGACGCGTGATGCCCTGAATTCGACTCAGGCCGTGACGACCTGGGTGCGCACCTCGACCTTCAGCGCGCGCGTGATGGCGGCGAAGATCGCAGACGCATTGGTCATGGTCGGATCGCCCGACTGCGACAGCATCCGGCGCAGGTTCTTGGCCGGCTTGTCGATCTCGTCGGCCAGCGCCTCGAAGCCCACGGTGGCAGTGACGATGTCGCACAGGATCAGCTTGGCGGACTCCGGTTCGCCGTCGACGAAGAGGGTGATGGCCTCGGCCAGCAAGGCTCGGGCGAAGGCCGGATCGTTCCGCGCTCGCGCAGCGACGGTATCCGCGAAGTCACGGACCCGTGCCTGCGGTTGGCCCATCACAGGTGCTTCCGCGCGTCCTTGAGCAGCAGAAGCAATTGCTGCTCGCGCAGCGGCGAAGCGATGAAACCGAACCGGTTGTAGAAGCGCGTGGCATCTTCGTCGACGGGGTGGGTCAGCATGGCCCGCACACCAGCCTGCTCGGCGATCACCAGCGTGCGGCGGATCGCATCCTGAAGCATCCCTACGCCGATCCCGCGGCCATGGTGCTCGCGTGACACGGCGAGCCTGGCCAAGATCACCACCGGCACCGGGTACTGCCCCATGCCCTTGCGGATGCGCTCCGGCGCTTCCAGCGTGTCGACCTGGCCCACGGTCAGGCTGAAGTAGCCCGCGACGCAGTCATCACCGTCGGCCACGACGAAGGTCCTGGCCGAGCCGCTGTCCCGCGCCTGGCGGGCGTGCCGCAGCAGCCAACCGTTCAGCGCGGGCTTGCCGCAGTCGAAGCCGTCCAGCCGATGCTGGGAGGCCAGGGGCTCCGGTGCCCGCAGCGTCACTTCGCGTCCCAGGGCGCCTTGCGAGCGAACAGGTCACGCAAGCCGTCGTTGGCCTGCTCGGGGCGCTCCAGCAAATCCATCAGGGCCTGGTACTGGCTGCCCGAAACCATGAACAAGCGCTGATCCAGCAAGGTCTGCTCGGCAGCGAGGCAGGCGCTGTCCAGGATGAAGTCGGTCAGCGATTTGTGGGCCACCTCGGCGGCACGGCGCAGCACGGCCTCCTGTTCCGGGGTGGCGCGCAAGCCCAGGCGAGAGGAACGGGCAGCGGGCGAGGATGCGATGGCAGTCATGGCGGCGCCTCTTTCGTTCGATCAACTGCCGCAATGTTAGTACAAACGACGCACGCGGTCCAGTTCTCCGAGGCAACCGGGCACCGTGGTTGACGATGAGCCGCCGCGCGTAAGTCGTTGATTTTGCGAAGGTGGACGCTGCGCGTACCCGCAGGTCAAGCAGAGAAAAGAGACGGCTCTGGTGCGGGAAGCGGCTGATTCCGGGCGTCCTGGCAAGCCCGCACCCGCAGCACAGCGGGCCGGAACCCCGCGTGGCGCGGGGATCGCAGGCGAAAAAAAGGGCCCGGAGATCATCCGAGCCCTCATAGATGGTGGAGCTGGCGGGAATTGAACCCGCGTCCGCAAGCCTTCTTCGGGCAGATCTACATGTTTAGTGCTCTGTTTTCATTCTTGCATCTCACGTCGCGCAGGCACACGCTACGCAAGATGCCAGCACCCTTGAATCTCGTGCCATGCCAAGGTGCCCGGCATGCCACCAGCTGATGTAAATTCCCTTGCAGCCGGGAGGCCTTGCGGCCCCCTTGCCCAGCCCATCAGCGTGCTGTTGCAAGGCTCACCGGTATTTAAGCGGCGAGTGCGAAACGTTCGTCGTTTGCAGTTAGTTTAGTGAATGGAGATTTACGAGCGTCACTCAAGCTCGACATGCACCGCTCCGATTCCGAACCCACGTCGAAACCGGGACAGCCCCTTGGATGACTATTTTAGTCCAGGCCCATCAATTTCAAGAGGTCAAGGGGGGAATAAATCTCTGCATCCGCGCCCCAACTCTTCGGGGAGGCGCCCGAGCCAAGATAGCCGTACATGGCCACCACGGTTTTCATGCCTGCGGCTTGCCCTGCCTGAATATCTCTTTCGTCGTCACCGACGTAAATACACTCGTGCGGCTCCAGCCCAAGACGCCGTGCAGCCTCCCACAAAGGCTCTGGGTGGGGCTTGGAATACGCAGTGGTGTCTCCACTGACGATGGCCCCCGCATTGGCGAAAAGCGCCACGCGCTGGGCGATGAGCGAGGTAAAACGCTCCACTTTATTGGTCACCACACCCCATTTCAACGGACGATGCTCAAGAGTAGCCACCAATTCCTGGATGCCAGGAAACAATGCCGTTTGATCGTGGATGCATTGCTCGTAGTTGGTGAAAAACTCTTCCCTCAAGCCGGGAAAGTCCGGATGGTCCGGCGTGATACCGAATGCCACCGACAACATACCCCTCGCGCCCGCGCCGGCCAGGGGACGATAGGCCTCCAGCGGCAGCGAAGGGAGCCCGCGGACGGACCGCAACTGGTCCGCAGCAAAGCCCAGGTCAGGCGCACTATCGATCAAGGTGCCATCCAGGTCGAACAACACCCCGCGCACCGCCGTGAAAGACACCTCGCTCATGCAGTGGGCCGCCT
>JAJZRT010000379.1 GCA_021802595.1 Pseudomonadota bacterium | reverse complement strand
TCATGGAGAACTTCTGCTGGGAATGGGACGTGGTCCGCGAGATGACCGCCCACAGCGAGACCGGTGCGCCGCTGCCGAAGGAACTGTTCGACAAGATGCTCGCCGCCAAGAACTTCCAGAGCGGCATGCAGACCGTGCGCCAGCTGGAGTTCTCCCTGTTCGATCTGCTGATCCACATGGACTTCGACCCTGCCCAGCGGGACGTCATGGATCTGCTCGCCGAAGTCCGCAAGGAAGTCGCCGTGCTGGTACCTCCGGCCTGGCACCGCTTCCCCAATAGCTTCAGCCACATCTTCGCCGGCGGCTACGCGGCGGGCTACTACAGCTACAAGTGGGCCGAGGTGCTGTCTGCGGACGCCTTCGCTGCCTTCGAGGAAGAGGGGCGCCCGAAGGGCAGCGTGCTCGACGCCCAGACCGGCGAACGCTTCTGGAACGAGATCCTCGCCGTCGGCGGCAGCCGCCCGGCACTGGACTCCTTCAAGGCTTTCCGTGGTCGCGAACCGCAGGTGGACGCCCTGCTCCGCCACAGCGGCATGGTGCCGGCATGACGGCCCGGTGGCTGTTCGGCCTGCTGCTTCTGGCCGCCGCGCTGCCGGCGGCGGCCCAGAACGCCTACCGCTGGGTGGACGAGAAGGGGCGCGTGCAATACAGCGACCAGCCGCCGCCCCAGTCCGTGAAGAAATTCGAGGAGCGCAAGCTGCAAGCCAACCGCGCCAACGCCCAGCAACAGTCCTATGCTACCCGCAAGGCCGCCGCCGATTTTCCGGTGACCCTCTACGTGGGCAGGGACTGCGGCCAGGCCTGCGATAGCGCACGCGCGCTGCTCAACAAACGCGGGGTTCCGTTCTCGGAAGCCCTGCTGCAGACCGAGGCCGAAGTCGCGGCCTTCAAGAGTCGCTTCAGCAAGGATCCGGTCGCGCCGAGCCTGCTGGTGGGCAAGACGCTGGAGAATGGCTTCGCCGAGGCGAGCTGGAACAGCCTGCTGAGCGAGGCCGGCTATCCAACGACGAAACAGCCCTGACCCGCACGCCCAACGACAGTCACCCGGGCCCTCCCGGGCCTGACACCGACGGCGTTTGCCGCCACAAACAGGCGGCCACAAAGTCCGACCGAATGGCCTCTCCTCATACCGAGGAGAGGCCATTTTAGTTTTCAAGGCCGAACTGACAACATCGTCACACCATCAATAACATCAATTATGTGAAAATTATTAAAAATGTCATTTATGACACCATTTAACGAATCACTCCTGATCCGTAGTTCATCATTTCAATTCTTCAGCCGGCACCATCCTCAAGCTCACGCTCTACCCAGCAGCCGCCAACCATACCGAAGGCATAAAACCTAGTATAGGGACACCCTTACTGAGGCGCCGACTAGATACAACCTTTATCCGAGAACGCCAGCCATGCTGCACACTTCCGTTCCCCCGACCCTGCAAGCGAGCCGCAAGCGCGAGCTGATCATCGCCGACGGCCTGGCCCCGGAGATCCAGCGCCTCATCCAGGACGCCAAGGCCCCGGCCATCTGCCTTGGCGCGACCCAAGACCCGCTTCAGGCCCTGACCACCGCGCTCGCCGGGGAAACGCTGGACGTACTGCACATCGTGGCCCACGGGCACAGTGGCGGCTTCGAGATCGGCGGCAATTGGGTGGATCAAGGTAGCCTGCTGCGCAACGCCCATCTGCTCATGCACTGGAATGTGCGCCGGGTAGCCCTGTGGGTGTGCGAACTCGGGCTGAACCCTGAATTCGCCGAGACGCTGGCGCGCCTCACCGGAGCAGAAGTCTACGTCTCGAAGGGACGACTGGGCTGGGACAGCGCCTCTGGCGAGCGGCACTGGTCACTTCAAGCCCCACAGCGGCAGGATCAGCTGGATGGCACCCTGGTCTTCGGTGTTCGGGCGACGGCCAGCTGGAACCACCAGCTCGTGACCCTCAAGCTGCAGGGCATCTACGCCACTACTGCCAGTGGTGCGTCCGATCACTTCTACGGCGAAGAGACCAACAGCGTCACGATCAACACGACGCCCCTGTCCACCACCAATGTAACCTTCAGCCAGGCGGGCATCCAGTTCTCTGGCAACAACGTCCTGGGCACCATCAGCTATCAGAGCGGCGGCACCACCACCACCTTCGGCGGTCTGGCCAGCCGCCCGATCAAAGTGGGCGGGGTGGTCAAGGGTTTCTACGTCTGGCTCGACAACAACGGCGACAACAACGGCTCGGCAACGGATACTGCCTTCATCCTGAGCCTGGACAACAGCTACTTCAACAGCACGGCCAACATCGGCAGCAGCTCCGACCGGGTCGACAGCTCGATGAACAGCGTCCTGCCGGTCAACAGCGCGCCGACCGCCGTCAACGACGCCGTCACGCTCAATGAAGACAACCCGGCCAGCGGCAATGTGCTGGCCAACGACACCGACGCCAACGGCGATGCGCTGACCGTCACCAGCTTCACCATCGGCGGCGTAGCCGGCACCCTCGGCGCGTCCAATACCATAACGGGTGTCGGCACCTTCACCCTGGACGCCAGCGGGGCTTATAGCTTTACCCCATTTCCCAACTACAACGGCAGCGTTCCGGTCATCCGCTACACGACCTCGGACGGCAACGGCGGCAGCAGCTCCGCCAGCCTGACTTTCACGATCACGCCGGTCAACGACGCCCCGACGTCCACCGATGCCAGCGTGACCACCCTCGAGGACGCGGGGAAAATTCTCTCCCTGGCGAATTTCGGCAGCTATAGCGACACCGAAAACACACCGCTCGCCGCAGTCAAGATCACGACCCTGCCCAGCCTGGGAACCCTTACGCTCAACGGCACCGCGGTCAGCAGCGGGCAGTCCATCAACGCCAGCGACATCAGCGCCGGCAAGCTGGTGTATACCCCGGCCGCCAACGGGAACGGCACGGCCTACACAACCCTGAAATTCCAGGTCGGGGACGGCGCCCTGTTCAGCGGCGACAACACCCTCACGGTCAACGTCACGCCTGTCAATGACGCCCCTGCGGGCAGCGATGCGACGCTGACCATCAACGAAGACAGCACGAAGACCTTCGCCGCCAGCGACTTTGGCTTCACTGACCCGACCGATGCCTCCGCCAACGCCCTCGCCGCGGTCCTCATCGCCACGCTACCCTTGGCCGGCAGCCTCAAGCTGAATAACGTAGCAGTCACTGCCGGCCAGTCGATCAGCGCCGCCGACATCGCGGCAGGAAAGCTGACCTACACGCCCGCCAGCAACGCCAACGGCAACAGCTACGCCAGCTTCACCTTCCAGGTACAGGACGACGGCGGCACCGCCAACGGCGGCAAGAACCTCGACCCGACGCCCAACACCATCACCTTCAACGTCACGGCGGTCAACGACGCTCCCAACGCGGTGAACGACGCCGCCCAAGCCATCTGGAGCGCCACGTCGAACTACCGTTCGAATCCGAGCGGCAACGTCAAGACCAACGACTCCGATCCGGATAGCGGCGACACGTTCTCCGTCGTGCTCGCCAACGCCGGCAGCTCGTTCAATGCGGGAACCGCCTCAACGATTGGATCGACCAGCATCTCCCCGACCGGCGAGCGGACGACGTACACGGTGTTCACGGTCGGCAATGCCAGCGCCCAGGTTGGTGACGTGGTAACGGGTAACGGCATTCCCGCCGGCACCACCGTTACCGCCCGAAGCTCCAAGACGCTGACGATCAGTACGCCTGCCGCACTGACGGCTGGCCAGGCAATCACCGTTGGAGGTACCAACGATACGGTCGCCACCCTGGTAACGTCCTCGTCGACCGTGATCGCAATGGACACGCCGGCCGGCACAATCAGCGCGGGCATGGACATCACCGGTACCGGTATTCCCAGCAGCACCAAGGTCACGGGCGTCACCACAGCGACGGGCGGCCTGAGCCTCGTGACAATCGACAAGGCCCTGACAGCAGCGGTCGGCACCGATGTCACCATCGGCTCCAGCGGGGCCACCCTCACCGGGGCCCATGGCACCCTGCTGCTGCAGTCTGACGGCACCTACACCTACACGGTGACCGATACCGGCGTAGCCAACGGAAGCACGGACCAGTTCTCCTACCAGGTCAAGGATTCGAGCAACGCCACCGCCACCGCAACCCTCACCGTCACCATCAACGTGGCGGCAGCCGCCGCGCCGACCGCCGTCGCCGATACCGCCAGCGTGACGGAAAAGGGCGGTACCAATAACGGCACGGGAACGGGACAGGTCACCGGTGACGTGACGCCCGCCTCCGGGGCCGGAACCGACACGACCCCCAACGTCGCCGGATCGATCTCCGTCGTGGCCGCGTCCGGCCCGACCGACGCCAGCTACACGACGGTGGGTGCCACCGACGTCGTCGTGCATGGCCGTTACGGCGATCTGTCGATCAAGAACGACGGCACCTACACCTACACCGCGAGCAGTTCCAACAGCACTGTCGATGCGCTCAATAGCAGCGAACACCTGACCGACGTGTTCAGCTACCGCATCACCGACAGCGGCGGCAACTTCTCCACGACGACCCTGACTGTCACCGTCAACGGCGCCAACGACGCCCCAGTTGCCACGGACGACGTGGGCTGGGCCACCGAGGCCGGCGGCACCGCCAATGGCACCATCGGCCAGGGCGCCAGCGGCAATGTGCTGACCAACGACACCGATGTGGACAACGGCAGCACCAAGGCCGTCTCGGCCATTCGCGTTGGCAGCACCGAAGGCGCCGGTACAGCCGGAAGCCTGGGCAGCGGGCTGGACGGCAGCTACGGCACACTGACCCTGAACGCCAACGGCAGCT
>JAJZRT010000378.1 GCA_021802595.1 Pseudomonadota bacterium | reverse complement strand
CCCGCCTGGCTGCGCGACGGCACCGACGGCCTGCTGGCGCTGTCGGGCGGCGACGCCGGCAATGTGGCGCAGGCAATCCTCGACGACAAGCCCGACGCCGCGCGCGCCGCCGCCGAAGCCTGGGCCGCGCTGTTCCCCGGCCGCTACTACCTGGAGTTGCAGCGCTACGGCCAGCCGCACACCGAGCGCCTGCTCGACGGCCTGCTCGACATCGGTGCGGCGCTCAACCTGCCGGCGGTCGCCACCCATCCGATCCAGTTCCTCGCGCCGGACGACTTCAAGGCGCACGAGGCGCGCGTGTGCATCGCCGAGGGCATGATGCTGGGCGACCCGCGCCGCCCACGGCCGTTCACCGCCGAGCAGTACTTCAAGACGCCGGACGAGATGGCGGCGCTGTTCGCCGACCTGCCGGAAGCGCTCGCCAACAGCGTGGAAATCGCCAAGCGCTGCAACCTCACGCTGGAACTCGGCAAGAGCAAGCTGCCCGATTTCCCGACGCCGGACGGCATGAGCCTCGACGACTACATGCGGCAGCGTTCCTTCGAGGGCCTGCAGGAACGCATGGCCCACCTCTATCCCGATGAAGCCGAGCGTGCCATCAGGCTGCCGGAATACACCGAGCGGCTGGAGTTCGAGTTGGGGACCATCATCCAGATGGGCTTCCCGGGCTACTTCCTGATCGTGTCCGACTTCATCAACTGGGCGAAGAACAACGGCGTGCCAGTGGGGCCGGGGCGGGGTTCCGGCGCCGGCTCGCTGGTGGCCTACTGCCTGTCCATCACCGACCTCGATCCGCTCCGCTACGACCTGCTGTTCGAGCGCTTCCTCAACCCGGAACGGGTGTCGATGCCCGACTTCGACGTCGACTTCTGCCAGGACGGGCGCGACCGCGTGATCCAGTACGTGAAGGACAAGTACGGCCACGCCGCGGTGTCGCAGATCGCCACCTTCGGCACCATGGCGGCCAAGGCGGTGCTGCGCGACGTCGGGCGCGTGCTCGACCTGCCGTACAACTTCGTCGACAAGTTCGTCAAGCTGGTGCCCAACGAACTCGGCATTTCGCTCGCCGAGGCGCGCGAGAAGGAACCGCAGATCGACGAGCGCGCGCGGAACGAGGAAGAGCTCGCCGAACTCCTGCCGCTGGCGGAAAAGCTCGAGGGCATCACGCGCAACGTCGGCATGCACGCGGGCGGCGTGCTGATCGCGCCGGGCCGGCTCACGGATTTCTGTCCGCTCTACCAGGCCGAAGGCTCCGACGCGGCGGTGTCGCAGTTCGACAAGGACGACGTCGAGGCGATCGGCCTGGTGAAGTTCGACTTCCTCGGCCTGCGTACGCTCACCATCCTCGCCGAGGCGGTGCGCTTCGTGCAGCGCCATCCCGGCATGGAGCAGTTCCGCCTGGAAGACCTGCCGCTCGACGATCCGGCGGTGTACCGGCTGTTTGCCGACGGCAACACCACGGCCGTATTCCAGTCCGAATCGCGTTCGGCGAAGGACCTGGAAAAGCGCCTCAAGGGCGACTGCTTCGAGGACATCATCGCGCTGATGGCGCTGAACCGGCCGGGGCCGCTCGGCTCCGGCATGGTCGACGACTTCATCGCGCGCAAGCAGGGCAAGCAGAAGCCGGAATATTTCCATCCCGACCTCGAGCCGGTGCTGAAGTCGACCTACGGCATCATCGTCTACCAGGAGCAGGTGATGCTGGTGGCGCAGATCCTGGCCGGCTACTCGCTCGGCGGCGCCGACCTGCTGCGGCGCGCCATGGGTAAGAAGAAGCCCGAGGAAATGGCCAAGCAGCGCACGATCTTCCTCGAAGGGGCGGCGGCGCGCGGGGTCGATACCAAGATCGCCGAGCGGCTGTTCGACCTGATGGAGAAGTTCGCCGAATACGGCTTCAACAAGTCGCACTCGGCGGCCTACGCACTGGTGGCCTACCATACCGCCTGGCTTAAGGCCTATTACCCGGCCGAGTTCATGGCGGCGACGATGTCCTCGGAAATGTCCGACACCGACAAGGTGCGGGTGTTCTACGAGGACTGTCGCGCCAATGGGCTGACCATGCTGGCGCCCGACATCAACCTGTCGGGTTACCGCTTCGAGCCGGTCAGCAAGACCGAGATCCGCTACGGCCTGGGCGCGATCAAGGGCAGCGGCGAGGCGGCGATCGGCGCGATCGTCGCCGAGCGCGAGGCGAATGGACCCTACAAGGGATTGTTCGACCTGGCCCGGCGCGTCGACAAGCGCTACCTCAACCGGCGCGTGCTCGAGGCGCTGGTGAAGGCAGGGGCGTTCGATGCCATCAACGGCCATCGCGCCAGCCTGATGGCCTCGATCGGCGCGGCACTGGAGACCGCCGATCGCGCAGCGCGCAGCGGCGGCCAGGTCGGGCTGTTCGGCGAAGCGCTCGACGGCGGTGGCGAAGACCTGATCGACGTGCCGGTCTGGCCCGAGCAGGAAAAGCTGCTGCAGGAAAAATCCGCGCTCGGTTATTTCTTCAGCGGCCATCCCTTCACCTCGTATCTGGCCGAAGTGTCCAGTTTCGCCAAACGGCAGCTCGACAGCCTGGAGCCTTCGCGCGACCTGGTGACCCTGGCCGGCATTGCCGTTTCGCTGCGCACCCAGATGACGCGGCGCGGCAAGATGCTGATCCTGCTGCTGGACGACGCCAGCGCGCAGGTCGAGGTGGTGATCTTCAACGAACTGTACGAGCAGAGCCGCCATCTGCTGAAGGACGACGCCCTGCTGGTCATCGAAGGCAAGGTCAATCGCGACGACTATTCGGGCGGGGTGCGGGTGACGGCGGAGCGGATCTACGACCTGGCCGGCGCGCGCACCCGGTTTGCCCAGGGGTTGCGGCTGACGTGCAATGGCCAGTGCCATGCCCAGGCCAACAGCGGCCGCAAGCTGGCAGAGCTGCTGGCGCCCTACCGGACGCAGGAAGGGGGATGCCCGGTGTGGGTCGAGTACCACAATCCCAATGCACGCTGCCGGGTGCGGCTGGGGGAGGACTGGCGGGTACGGCTGGACGACCGCCTGATCGAATCCCTGGGCAGCTGGCTCAAGCCCGAGGCGGTCAGCGTTCTCTACTGAGGCGCGTTCGCGCCTGACAAAAAACTACTAATTTGTACTTCGGCGCTCGAAAGTTGTTGACAAGCGTTTTCTTATATTAGAGAATTCTAATAACACTGAGGTCGCCGCAATGGCACTTGGTGTTGTCTCCTCCAATCCTCCTCCTTTGGTGGATACTCTGCCCGGCTCTTCACAGAGCTGGGCATTTTTTTGCCCTCACCTTGCGGACAGCCTGACCGCTAATCCGTCCGCTTCACGAATCCGCTGTACTGGCCCTGCGCCTCACCGATCTCGACCCGGTCGACCCGCGCCAGTGGCGGGCCGCTGCGCGCCCATTCGATCAGGGCATCGACTGCGCCTGGCGGTCCCTGGATGACGGCTTCGACCGCCCCGTCCGGGGTGTTGCGCACCCAGCCGGCCACGTTCAGCCGCTCGGCTTCGACCCGCATCGACTCGCGGAACCACACGCCCTGCACGCGGCCGTGGATGCGCAGGCGATGCGTTTTCATACCCGGCTCACTTCACCTTCATGCCCGGCTGCGCGCCGCTGTCGGGCGACAGGATGAACAGCCCGGGGGCGTCACCCGAGGCAGCCAGCACCATGCCTTCGCTCATGCCGAACTTCATCTTGCGCGGCGCGAGGTTGGCGACCATCACGGTCAGCCGGCCGACCAGCGCTTCCGGCGCGTAGGCCGACTTGATGCCGGCGAAGACCTGGCGGGTGCCGAGTTCGCCGAGATCGAGCGTCAGGCGCAGCAGCTTGTCGGCGCCCTCGACGTGCTCGGCGTTGGCGATGCGGGCGATGCGCAGGTCGATCTTGGCGAAATCGTCGATGCTGATGGTGTCGGCCATCGGAACTGCCGCAGGCTGCGCGGCGTGCGCCTGCGCTTCGGCATGGCGCTGGGGTGCCGGGGCGGGGGTGGGTTCGAGGTTCTGCTTGTTGGCGTCGATCATGGCTTCGATGGCTTTCGGGTCGATACGGGTCATCAGATGGCTGTATGCGTTGATGCGGTGGCGGATGAACAGGCTTTGCGCGTCGTCCCAGGCCAGCGGCGGAATGTCGAGGAAGGCCTCGACCTCGCCGGCCAGCTTCGGCAGCACCGGCTTCAGGTACAGGGTCAGCAGGCGGAACAGGTTCAGCGCGACGGTGCACACCTCGTGCAGGCGGTATACGGCCTCGGGCTTCTTGGCGAGTTCCCAGGGTTTTTCGTCGGCCACGTACTGGTTGGCGCGGTCGGCCAGCGCCATGATTTCCCTCAGGGCCTTGGCGTAGTCGCGCGCCTCGTAGTGGGCGGCGATGGAGTCCGAGGCGGCCTGGAAGTCGCCGATCAGTTGGATATTGTCCACACCCTCGGCGAGCTTGCCCTCGAAGTTCTTGTGGATGAAGCCGGCGGTGCGTGAAGCAATGTTGATGAACTTGCCGACCAGATCCGAATTCACCCGCGCGACGAAGTCGTCGAGGTTGAGGTCGATGTCTTCCATGCTGCCGTTGAGCTTGGCCGCGTAGTAGTAGCGCAGCCACTCGGGGTTGAGGCCCTGCTCGAGGTAGCTCGCCGCGGTGATGAAGGTGCCGCGCGACTTCGACATCTTCTGCCCGTTCACCGTCAGGAAGCCGTGCGCATACACCGCGGTCGGCAGGCGGTGGCCGGAGTACTTCAGCATCGCCGGCCAGAACAGGGCATGGAAATACAGGATGTCCTTGCCGATGAAATGCACCAGCTCGGTCTTCGAGTCCTTGCCCCACCAG
>JAJZRT010000377.1 GCA_021802595.1 Pseudomonadota bacterium | reverse complement strand
GCGCGGTGTCGCCCACCGCTTCGTGCATCTGCGCCCAGCCCTTTTCCGACAGTGGATCGTCGACCTGGCCGCGATACCTGCGCCCGCCGACGGGCTCGCCGTGGCGCATCAGGTCGAGCGTGGTGGTCATGTCAGCACCACCAGGTTGTCGCGGTGGATCATCTCCGGCTCATCCATGTAGCCCAGTTCAGCCTCGATCGCGCCGCTCGGCTTGCCGGCAATGCGGCGGGCTTCGGTCGAATTGTAGTTGGTCAGCCCGCGCGCAATTTCGTGGCCCTCCGCATCGACGATCGCCACCACTTCGCCGCGTTCGAATTCGCCGGTGATGCCCTTCACGCCGACCGGCAACAGGCTCTTGCCGTCTTCGCACAGGGCGCGCACGGCGCCGTCATCGAGCACCACGCCGCCGCGCAGCTGCAGATGGTCGGCGAGCCACTGCCGGCGCGCAGCGAGCGGTGCCTGGCGCGCCACCAGCTGGCTGCCGATCGCTTCGCCGGCCGCCAGCCGCAACAGCACGCGCTCCTCGCGCCCGCTGCAAATCACCGTGTGCGCGCCGCTGCGTGCCGCGCGCTTGGCGGCGAGAATCTTGGTCAGCATGCCGCCGGTGCCGACGCTGCTGCCCGCGCCGCCCGCCATGCGCTCGAGCTCGGGATCGCCGGCATGGGCGTCCATCACCAGCGTGGCATCCGGGTCCTTGCGCGGATCGGCCGTATAGAGACCGGGCTGGTCGGTGAGGATGACAAGGCAGTCGGCCTCGATCAGATTGGTCACCAGCGCGCCGAGCGTGTCGTTGTCGCCGAGGCGGATCTCGTCGGTGGCGACGGTGTCGTTCTCGTTGATGATCGGCACCACCCTCAACTCCAGCAAGGTGCGCAGGGTGGAACGCGCATTCAGATAGCGCGTGCGGTCGGCGAGGTCTTCATGGGTGAGCAGCACCTGCGCGGCATGCAGGCCGTGGGTGCGGAAAATCGACTCGTAGGCCTGCACCAGGCCCATCTGGCCGACGGCGGCGGCGGCCTGCAGCTCGTTGACGGCCTTTGGACGCTTCTTCCAGCCCAGGCGCGCGATGCCCTCCGCGATCGCGCCCGAGGACACCAGCACGACCTCTTTGCCCTGCGCCGTCAGCGCGGCGATCTGCTCGGCCCAGCGCGACAGCGCGGCGTGATCGAGCCCCCGCCCTTCGGCGGTGACCAGGCTGGAACCGACTTTGACGACGATGCGACGGGCGTGCCTCAGGACGGACTGCATCAGCGCGCTCCGCGCCGCAGGCTTTCCACAGCTTCTTTGGCGTTGCGGACGTTGATGCCGCCGGGGCAGAAATGGTCCTCGTACAAGGCCTTGTGATACGACAGCAGCGAACGGAACCGGATGCCTTCCCAGCCGGCATTGCGCGCCTTCGACCAGGTCCCGTCCGGATGGCCGTAGGCGTACAGGCGGCGTTCGCCGCTTTCGCAGCGTATGCCTTCGAAGGAGACGTTCGTCGCCCCGCCTGCGGCCTTGATCACCACGGTGTAGCGCACGACCTGGTCGCTCCCGACGCTGATCGATTCGGCATCGACGAAGAAACGGTTGTCCGTCGCCGACGAAACAGTGAACGGCAGCAGGTGCTGTTCCTTCGGATAGGCCGGCAGCTGCGCCGCCACCTCGGACCAGGGCTTGTCCTGTTCAAAATCGTGATCGAAGTCCATCCACGCGGCATGGGCGGCGAGCGGCAGGCACAGGAGCAGGGGAGGCAGGATTTTCATCCCCCGCATTTTATTGGTTCATCCGCGGGATGTCTTCAGGAAAGATGGCCGGCGCGTTCAGCCGGGAGATTTGCGGATCCGCTCGGGTGCCGCATGCCGGCATTCGCCGAGGGCGATGACCAGGGCCGGCACCTCGCCCGGCGGCAGGTCGATGGCGGTGGCGAGGGCCGACTCGTCGAAACCGCCGATCGGGCAGCTTCCCAGCCCCATGTGTGCTGCCTGCAGCAGGATATGCGCGGCCGCAAAATTGCATTGCCCCACCGCCCACCCGGCGATGGAATCGGCCCGATGAAACGCGCGGTAGGCCGCATGGATCGGCCTCGCGTCCTGTCCGCGGGCCTCTGCGGCCAGACGGTCACGCACATAGCCGGACGCCGGATCGAGCGCCGCGACCAGCGCGACGACCACGATCAGCGCTGCAGCGGTACGCGCAGCCGGCTGATCCAGGCAGGCACGGGCCACTGCGGCCCGCCGCGCCGCGTCGGTCACGACGATGAAGCGCCAGGGTTCGAGACCAAATGCCGAAGGGGCCAGCCGCCCCGCCTCGATCAGCAGATCCAGCTGTTCCGGCGCAAGCGCATGATCGGCGACGAAGTCGCGGCACGCATAGCGCTGGCGGACAGCGGCGTTGAGCCTATTCGGCATTGGAGCGTCCCAGGGTAAGATGTCTTCACCATAGCGCATGGCAACACGCACAAGTAAGCGGCGGTGCCTGCGCTACAATCCGGGCCATTTCCCTGCCGCCCGTCACCCGCGAATGTCACCCGCCGCCCTCAAACGCTACGCCTGGCTCTCCATCGCCGCAGCCCTCGCCACCATCGTGCTCAAGGGGCTGGCCTGGTGGCTCACCGGTTCGGTGGGTCTGCTATCCGACGCGCTCGAATCCTTTGTCAACCTGGCCGGTGCGATGATGGCGCTGGCCATGCTGTCGCTGGCGGCCCTGCCGGCGGACGACAACCATGCGCACGGGCACGGCAAGGCGGAATACTTCTCCAGCGCGTTCGAAGGTTTCCTCATTCTCGTCGCCGCGGTCAGCATCGCCTATACCGCCACCGAGCGCCTGTTCAACCCACAGCCGCTTGAATCGGTGGGGATCGGCCTGGGCGTGTCGGTGATCGCATCGATCATCAATCTGGCCACCGCGCGCATCCTCATGGGAGTGGGCAAAAAATACAAATCCATCACCCTGGAGGCTGATGCGCACCACCTGTTCACCGACGTCTGGACGTCCGTGGGCGTCATCGCAGGAGTCGGACTGGTGTGGGTCACCGGCTGGCTCTGGCTCGATCCGCTCATCGCCATACTGGTGGCCATGAACATCGTATGGACCGGATGGCAGCTGTTGCAGCGATCTGCTGCGGGCCTGATGGACGTGTCCATTCCCGAGGACGAGCTCAGGGCGATCAATGGCATTCTGGATGGCTATCGCCAGCAGGGCCTGGAGTTCCACGCCCTGCGCACGCGACAGGCCGGAACCCGCGCTTTCGTCAGCTTCCATCTCATGGTGCCCGGCGCCTGGACGGTCCAGCATGGACACGACTGGTCGGAACGCATCGAAGCCGACATCCGGCGGGCCGTGTCGCACGCGCATATCACCACCCACCTGGAACCGATTGAAGACCCGGTCTCGCTGGCGGACAAGGATCTGGATCGCGTGACGGATTGAACCCGCGAGGTGGCGGGTTGCGCTACCCGCCCCGCTTGCGCCGCAGGGCCCGGCAAGCCAGCGCGTACGCGACCAGATTCACGCCCACAACCACCCCGCCCAGCACCTGCTGTGTCGGCAGCGCCAGATTCTCGGGATACAGGACCGGCGGCAGGTAACGTTCGACAAAACCGCCACGGTAGACGCCGCCCCCGCCCAGATTGCGCAGATGATTCTCCAGCGGTGTGAGCGGGCAGACCCAGCCGGTGAATTCGATGGCCGCCCCCCATGCGGCCGCCGGCAGATGCAGCCAGACCAGCCTGGCCAGCGCACCAGCAGAAACCCGCCCGCCATGACGAAGGCGACGAAGAGCAGGTGCAGCACGACCAGGAACTCCTGCGGCAGCAGGGAAATGGCGAGCGTGAGCCGGCCAGCAGCGCATCGAGCCATCTGCCCCGCGTCAGGCCGTAGAGGACGACGACCACGCCGCACAAAAGGAGGCCCAGCAGCGCGAACAGCCACATCATGCGGCGAACCTGGCGCTGCATGGGGCTCGACCCGGGATGCAGGGCCTGCAACGACTTGCCGATGCGGCCCATTTCCGTACGCGGTCCCGTGGCGATCACGCGGGCGATGCCCTGCCCCTGCACCACCAGCTTGCCCGAGTAGACCATCGGTGTATCGTCGCCGCCCCGACGCAGCGGCACCGCCGCACCCGTGTCCGGGTTCTTGCGCACGGGAACGGCTTCGCCGGTGAGCAGCGATTCGTCGACCTGCAGGCCATTGCACATCAGCAGCAGCGCGTCCGCCGGCACCCGATCGCCCTCCGCAAGCAGGACGATGTCGTCGCGCACCACCTCGCGCCCGGCGATGCGCTGCTTTTCGCCATCACGCAGCACCAGCGCACGCGGGCTGCTCAGATCGCGCAGGGCCTGCAGAACCCGTTCGGTCTTGTGCGACTGATAGAGGGTGATGCCCATCACCACGCACACGAAGAACAGCAGCAGCGGGAACATCGGCTCGCGGACCACGTCGAGCACCATGGCTGCGGTGCCACGCGATCTGTCGGCAGGCAGCACGTTCGCCCCCTCCGCCTCCAGACGCGCGCGCGAAAACCACGGTCAGGCCCGGAAAGGCGGACAACTCGCCGGACGGCCGGGGTTCCTGCTTGATCACCCGGCCATTCTGCCTTCAACACCCCGTCATCATCGCCTTGGTCTGCACCAGGCGGCCCGCCTGGTAGTCGGCAAAGGCCTGCTCGATCTCGTCGCGGGTATTCATGACAAAGGGGCCGTACTGCACCACAGGCTCGCCGAGCGGCCGGCCGGCCACGAGGATGAAGCGGGCGCCGGACGGCCCGGCCTCGATGTCCACCGTATCGCCCGGACCCAGCACCGCAAGAGTGTGCCGCGTCAGCGCCTCGCCGTCC
>JAJZRT010000376.1 GCA_021802595.1 Pseudomonadota bacterium | reverse complement strand
AGTGCGCTGCCTTCGTAGCCAAGCCCTGCGCTGTCGGCCGTCCAGTCGCCGAGGGCCGTTCCGAGAGTCTGCGAGAACATGATCGTCATCCAGTAGAACAGTTCGGACCTGGGCGATCCGACGGTGTCGATCGAAACGGAGCCGAGCGTGCGATACCAGAGGGCCAGCGACGCCATCAGCAGGCCGAACAGCAGCGTCGCGCCGCCGGCGTAGCCGATGCCGAGCGAGCGGTCGGCAAAGTCGGCGAGCGTCGTGCCGACCGTGGTCGTTGCGATGATCGTGGTCCAGTAGATCACGGGGTGGAACCGCATGGCGCGAATCTGGACGATGACCGCGGCGAGGAAGACGGCCGCGAAGATGCCGGTGCTCAGCAGATAGCCGAGGTTCATCGACATGGACAGCGCATCGCCGCCCGTCTCGCCGAGCGTGGTCGCGAGGATCTTGATGATCCAGAAGACGAGCGTGACTTCCGGAACCTTGCTCAGGGCTTCTTCGGTTGTGAGGTTCATTGCGCACTCCCTTGTTCGGTCGAATCCCTGCGGGTCAGGGTAAGGTAGAACACCAGGCCGGAAATGGCGGCCAGGAACAGCAGGCTGGTCTGCACCGTGCCCAGGCCGAGCCCTCCATTCGCCACCGGCTGCGACAGGTAGTCGCCGCACGAAGCGCCCAGCGGCCGGGTCAGGATGTAGGCAAGCCAGAACGCCAGCACCGCGTTGGCCCTGAGCACATAGTAGCCAACCGTCACCGCCACGATCAGCCCGCCGAACAGCAGCGCCGAATGGGCGTAGCCGAGATTCAGACGCTCCGCGAACAGATCCCCGGCTGCCGTGCCCAGTGCAAAGGTGAACAGTATGGCAGCCCAGTAGTAAAGTTCCCGGCTGCGCGTATGGATGCTGTGGATCGACAACGTCCGCTCCCTCGCGTACCAGATTGCGAAGGTTGCGAGCAGGGCCAGGCTGAAAGCAGCCGTCGTCACACCCAGCGGCACGCCGAAGTGGTCGGTCAGATTGTCCGTGACCAGGGTGCCGACGATGCTGATCAGGACGACCGTCAGCCAATACAGCCATGGTACGTAACGTCTGGCGCGTAGCTGGGCACTGAGCGTAAGCGCCAGCAGGCCTGTCATCACGATCGATGTCCCGGTCAGGCCGAAATGGAGATTGAAGTTCAGGAAATCGGCGGCGGTCTCGCCCACCGTCGTCGCCAGGATCTTGATGATCCAGAAAAACAGGATGGCCTCGGGCACCTTGTTGAGCAGGTCCCGCCCTACGGCCGCCGGCATGTCGTTCATGGGTATGCTCCCCCGGAAATGCAAAAAAAGCCGGAGCCAGGCTCCGGCCAGGTTCAGTCTTCGTGGTCGCCGCCGTCGTCACGGTCGGCAGCATCGGCAGTCGCCTCGATGACCTTGCCGTTTCCGGCGTCCACTTTCACGTCCATCACCGTGGCCCCCTTCACGACTTCGACATCGAACACGCCCCGTCCCTTGTGGCGCTCGTACTCGGCGCGCGAGGCCTTGCCGCCGACATGCTGCTCGGCGGCACCGGCTGCCTGGATGAGGCTGATTCCCGCGTTCGAGATCGTCAGGGCGTCGTTTTCCGGGGATTGGGCCGCGACGGCGATGCCGACCACGGCTGCGGTGGAAAAGGCGGCAAGCGCCGCCAGATAGGCTTTGCGTTTCATGATGATCGCTCCTTGGAACACGCGAACATTCGCGTGAGGGTCAAGATAGCGATCGAGAATTAGGCGACAGTTAGCTCATGCAACGATTAGGCAGCCGCCGCACAAACAAGAAAGCCCGCCGAAGCGGGCTTCTTCCGGCGCCGGGTACGCTCACGCGGCCAGGCTGTCCTTCACCCGCATCAGGCGGGCACGCGCCTCGGTCGCCACGCCATGCACGGCGGTGTTGGACACCAGCTTGACCATGATGCCGGGGTCGAGGAAGGACACCGTCACCTTGCCGTCGGCTTCCTCGCGCACGACGACGTTGCACGGCAGCAGCATGCCGACGTCGGGCTCGGCGCTGAGGGCCTGGTGCGCCAGCGGCGGGTTGCAGGCGCCGAGGATGCGGTAGGGGCGGCCGTCGACGTTGAGCTTGGCCTTCATCGTGGCCTGCACGTCGATGTCGGTCAGCACGCCGAAGCCTTCGGCCTTGAGGGCGGCCGTGACTTTCTCGACGGCGGCGGCGAAGGGGCCGCTGATCTGGGTATCGAATCCGTATTCGCTCATGGATGTGCTCCTGGTTGGGGTTCTCAATGCGGCATTCTACTGCCGGCCTATGACAGAGAGTCCCTTGCGCACCCGGGGTTCCAGCGACCCCGGATCACGTGCCCGCATTAGGCAGCACGCCGTCCAGCATGCGCCGCATGTTGCGGAAGTGCGAGCCTTCCCAGTACACGCGCCCGCACGCATCGCAGGTGGAAAAACGCTCGTAGTGCTCGCGCACCCTGGGCGGCAGGCGGTCGAGCACGCTCGCCTTGTCGACCGGCCGCAGCGGCACGTTGCAGTGCAGGCACAGGGTGAATGGCCGCGCGCTGCGCGCCAGATCCAGACGCTCGACGATCTCGCGCAGCTGGTCCTCGGACTTCAGCGCGTGCACGTAACAGCCGTGCGTCACTGCGCGGCGCTTCAGCAGCTCGCGATCGCGCGTCAGCACGATGCGGCCGTCGTGCGCGCAGATGTCGACGATATCGTCGTCGCGGAAATGGTTGTCGTAAAGCGTGTCGAAGCCCAGCATGCGCAGCATGTGCGCCAGCCCGCCGAGGTGCGCGTCGGCGACGAAGCGCGTCTCGCGCAGCGGATGCTCGCGGACTTTCAAAACGGGCGTCACGTCCAGCGCCTCGAAGCGCGGATAAATCGCCACCCGGTCGCCGTCTTCAAGAATGCGGTCGAAGTCGCTTGACTCGCTGTTGACGAGGATCAGTTCGACCTCGGTGTGCGGCACCCCGAGCGCCTCGATCATGTGCTTGGTCGTCGCCCGCTGCGCGCACGGCACGGAAAATTCCTGCTTGCGCCGCTTCGGCGCGAGGAAGTCGTTCAGTTCTTCGTAGAAGCGGAAGGTGGCGGTGACCATATGCGGGCTATTGTCGCCCTTCACGGCGACCAGGGACATCTCCGGGAAACCCTGAAAAAATTGCACTCCAGTGCGGATGCTGTAATGCTTGTCCTGGATTCTGTCTCGCATAATGTTGGAGCCACGAGAAAGCCCGCATGCAAAAATTGCTCATCGACCACTATCGGGATTCCTGGAATCGCATCGGCATATCCGACCGATTCGTGGCCGACCGGAATCTGCCGTTGTTCGAGGAAGCTGAAGCACTCCATCTGGCAGAAATCTCTTCAAGCGGGCGGGCGTTCTATCTCACCCCGGCAGCAGCGGAGGCGTGGACAACGATGAAGGCCGCCGCCAGTCTCGATGCGATCGAGATCCACATCGTGTCTGCATATCGAAGTGTCAATCGGCAAATCGAACTCATCCGGCAGAAACTCAATGCCGGCCGGCCCCTGGATGACATCCTCAAGCTCCTTGCACCGCCGGGATGCAGCGAACACCATACCGGAAGGGCGGTTGATATCGGAACTGGCGACGTGCGGCCCGTCGATCCGGATTTTGCGCTGACACCGGCGTTTTCCTGGCTCAGCGCCCATGCGCATCGATTCGGCTTTGAGCTATCCTTTCCACAGGGAAACGTGTTCGGTTACGTGTATGAGCCTTGGCATTGGTGCTTCTCGGAATCAGCCGCCCAACAAGTCGCCCCGACCGACGTTCACACCGCCTCGTTAGCCGAGTAGGCGCCCAAATCACTCGGCGTCACGGGTAACCTAAACCCGGCTCGCCGTCTGCCGCATCACATCCGCCGCGCGCTGCATCACCCACTTGACCGGCATCGGCAGCGGTGCGCCGCCGTGGTCGACAGCGGTCTGCGCATGCTTGATCTCGTCGAGCTTCATCTGTTCGACCACGGCACGGCTCTTCGCGTCGGCTTCGGGCAGCTTCTGCAGATGGCCGGCGAGATGGGCCTCGACCTGGCGCTCGGTTTCGGCGAGGAAACCGAGGTTCCATTTGTCGCCGAGCAGGCCTGCGACGACGCCTATTCCAAACGCGCCGCCGAACCACAGCGGGTTCAGGAGGCTCTTGCGGCCGCCAAGTTCGTTGATGCGCTGCTCGCACCAGGCGAGGTGGTCAGTCTCCTCGCGCGCAGCCTGTTCCAGTTCGGCGCGAACGTTCTCGTTTTTCGCGGTAAGTGCCTGGCCTGCATAGAGCGCCTGCGCGCAGACTTCGCCGACGTGGTTGACGCGCATCAGCGCGGCAGCCTGGGCTTTCTCGGCTTCGCTGAGGTCGGCCTCGGGGCCGTGCGCGGGATAGGGACGGCCGGCATGCGGCGTGGCGAAGACGGTGCGCAGGCCGAGGTCGAAGGTGGTGATGAGCTGGTCGAGTCGGTTCATGGGAGACCTCTGGATTTCCTACAAGTTATCTAACCACCGTTCGGGCTGATCCCTTCGACAAGCCCAGGGCGAACAGTGCTCAGGTCAGAACGGCATTCAGGTTAGCGAAATCATTTCACGAAATAGTTGAAATTGGCATACGCCGCCTCGGCGACCTTGAACCACTGGAATTCGGTGTCGCGGAACGCTTTCCACGGGCGGTAGATGGCGGCGAAGTCGGGGTTGGTTTTCGCTTCTTCCTCGTACAGCTCGAAGGTGGCACGGCGCGCGGCCAGCATCACGTCCTTGGGGAAGGCATGCAGCTGGACACCCTGCCCGACCAGGCGCAGCAGTGCGGGCGAATTCTTGGCGTCGTATTGCGCGAGCATCAGCTGGTTGGCT
>JAJZRT010000375.1:4506-4825 GCA_021802595.1 Pseudomonadota bacterium | reverse complement strand
GGGGCTGTGGCGGCGCCTGCGCAGCCTGGGCCAGGTCATCGGCGCGCGCTATCCGGCCGAACCGCGCGCAGCGGTGCTGCAGTCCCTGCTGGGGGCCGACACCCGGCTCGACCAACTCGGCGGCGCGGTGCTGATCACCAGTTTCGACTTGGATCCGGAAACCGCGGATCCGTTGCGCCGCGACTGGAAGCCCAAGCTATTCCACAACCTGCCGGGCAGCGACAGCGACGGCGCCGCGCGGGTGTGGGAGGTGGCCATGGCCACCAGTGCCGCGCCGACGTTCTTCCCCAGCTTCGACGGCTATGTGGACGGCGGCGTG
>JAJZRT010000375.1:0-4496 GCA_021802595.1 Pseudomonadota bacterium | reverse complement strand
GGATCCGCGCACGGGCGGGCCGGTGCCCTGGGAGTCGATCCGCCTGCTGTCGCTGGGCACCGGCAGCGCGCGGCGCGTGGTGCCCGGCAGCACGCTGGACTGGGGTTACGCGCAGTGGGCGCCCAGGCTGATCGAATTGATGATGGACGGCGTTTCCGGCATCGCCGACTACCAGTGCCGCATGATGCTGGGCGGCGACCAGTATTTCCGCTATGCGCCGTATTTCCCGCCCGGCCACAACGTCGGCATGGACGACGTGGAGGCGCTGCCCTGGCTGCTGCAGTGGGCCGAATCGCTGCCGCTGGCGCCGCTGCTGGATTGGCTGGATGCGGCGTGGGGGTAGGGCGCCGACAGCTCCTGATTCTGCGTGCCGGCCGCCACCTGTCCGCGTACCGCCATGTCAAACAGGAACTGCTCGACTTCGGTCGCACCCATCTCGCGAGGATGGTGCCTGCCATGGAACAGAAAAAACCGGCGTACCCACGCCACACACGCCTGCTCGGTGCGCAGGCTGTAGTTTTTCGCCGCGCGTCGCCGCACCTCATCGAACAGAGGCGGTTGCTGCAGCGCTTACCGGTGGTTCTCCGGTAGAGCGAGGAACCCGACATGTCTGACCGTATCCTCAGAAACACCAACCCCAGAGCACGAAGACACAAGTGAGAAAGCTGAAAATCATCGAGCACATCTCGCTGGACGGCGTGATCCAGCACTCCGCCGATGATGGCGATTTCCCCTACAGCGACTGGACCGCGCCCTATCGGACCCAGGCTGGCCGGGACGCGGTCATGGCTGCGCAAGGCGAGCGCTTCGATCTGCTGCTTGGCCGTCGCACCTACGATATCTGGTCGGGCTTCTGGCCAAAGGCGCCGAGCAGTCCGATGGGGGACCGCCTCAATGCGGCAACAAAATTTATCGCTACCCACCGTCCAAAAAGTCTTGAATGGGGCCCGTTCGAGAGCCTTGGACCGGACATCGTCGAGGGCATTCGCCGCATCAAGTCGCAAAACGGCCCGGACCTAATCCTCTGGGGTAGCTCCACGCTGACATCGACGGTGCTCGAACGTGGCCTTGCGGATGAAGTTGTGCTGATCGCCTATCCGGTGCTGTTGGGCACGGGGAAGCGCATCTTTGCGGAGGGAACCCCGGCACACTCATTCGAGCTCGTCAGCACGAATGCATTGCCGTCCGGCGTCATCTTCAGTACTTACAAGGTCGCCGGGCCTTTGAAGACCGGATAGTTCGACGATGCGACATCGCGGAGCGACGCCTAACCCACTCGTACGAGCCGCTCCGCGACGGCAGGCGTCGCAAGCACTGCCTGAGGTACTCCGCACACTGTCACTCGCAGGCCCACTATGGAACAGAATGACATTGCCATTCCGACACTGCCGAGTCGATCCCTGGGCAACACGCTTTTGTTCTACGGAAAGCTCGGGTTCGACGGCAAAGTGCTTGGCGCGGGAGACTCCTACGCCATCCTCAAGCGTGGCAACCTGGAACTTCACTTCTTCCTTCATGCCGATCTACGTCCTGCCGAATCTTCATCTGGCTGCTACATCCGGATTGGAGACATCGAACGTCTGTACAAGGCATTCTCTTTGGCCAAACTGCCGACCAGAGGCATTCCTCGAATGGATATCCTCGAAGACAAGCCGTGGGGCATGAGGGAGTTCGCCGTCGTCGACGAAGATGGCAATCTTCTGCGCATCGGGCAAGCTATTTGAACCGCAGGCATGAATGCCATCGCCACCCGGCCGTTTAATCCCCCCGTCAGGGGGACGTCCTGCGCCAAGGCGCAAGCCGCTCCTTACGTCGAACGTTGGGCCGCATGAACACCAGGGTGCCGTCGGTCGCGTCGTTCTACGACGAACTCGCGCCGCACTATCACCTTCTATACGTTGACTGGGAGCGCTCCATAGCGGAGCAGGGGGAGGCGCTTGCCTCTCTTCTTTCCGCGTTCGGCGTCACAGTCGCAGATCCGATTCTCGATGCCGCCTGTGGTATCGGCACGCAAACACTCGGTCTCGCGCGTCTCGGATTCAACATAGCGGCCTCCGACATATCGCCCATGGCGGTCGAGCGCTTGCAACAGGAGCTTGTTCAACGTGGTCTTAGCGCCCGCACGCGCGTGGACGACTTGCGCACGCTGTCACGAGTGGAGTCGTCATCCCTGGCTGCGATCTTGGCCTGCGACAACAGCATCCCGCATCTCCTGTCGGATCGCGACATCCTGCAAGCCTTCCGTGCTGCCCACCGTTGCCTTCGTCCTGGCGGCTTGCTCGTCTTCTCAGTTCGAGACTATGCAGCGTTGCCCCGAGTCACCCCGGACGTACGGCCATATGGTCTCCGGCACCGCGACGGCTGCCGGTTTCTCGCTGTGCAAGTCTGGGAGTGGGAGGGGGAACAGTACGACTTGAGCATGTATCTCACATCCGAGTCGTCGTCTGGCGAGTGCAACACGAAAGTCCTGCGCAGCCGGTACTACGCCGTCTCGATCGAGCGACTGCAGTCCCTGCTAGCCGAAGCAGGGTTTGTCGAGGTGGAGCGTCACAACGACATTCTCTTTCAACCCGTGCTCACGGCTCGCCAACGTGTGGTCTAACTCTTTGCTGAAGCCAGCCGACTCGCGCCGGCATGGCACTCGGCCTGCGAGGTGCTCACTACCATCTCCGCCTCGCGGGCCAAGCGCTATACCGACGCACGCGCCTCAGCTCAAGCGTTGGATCTCATAGGAACGCACCGCCGCCTACAGGAGCATCGCACAGTGCCCACCACAGAAGTCCTGGAACGCTTCATAGCGCGCGTCGAAGCAAACGCGCACGCTGAGGCCGTCGAAGAGTTCTACGCCGAGGCCGCGTCCATGCGCGAGAACCTGGGCCAGCCTCGAATCGGCAGAGATCTGCACATCGCCAACGAGCGGAAGGTCTTCGCCCGCGCCTCCACTGTGTACTCGAAGTGCGTACGCCCGGTCTTTGTCAATGGCGACAAGGTCGTCGTTCGATGGATCTTCCGTTTTGAGTGGCTGGACGGCACGGTCACAGAGATGGAAGAGTTGGCGTACCAACGCTGGGAGGATGACCGAATCGCCGAAGAGCAGTTCTTCTACGACCCGGTGCAACGCATACCCAAGAGTCCACCGCCGAATGAGGCGGCCTAACCCTCGGTCGAGGCGAGGCCCAACGGCCGCGCGCCTTGCCGTCAACCCCGCCTCACCTCAAACGTTGAACCCACGTCAGGCCGCAAAGTGCAGGAGGAGCAACATGAAGCCGTTCAGTCTCATTGCTGCCCTAGTCTTCGGACTGGTCGCATTGGTGCATGTGCTGCGCTTGATCCTGGGATGGCCGGTTGTCGTCAACGGCTTCGGTATTCCGCTCTGGGCGAGTGCAGTCGCATGCCTGGTCTCGGCAGTGCTGGCGGTGATGATCTGGCGGGAGGCCCGCCGATGAGTTTGTGACCTGGCGTTCGAGAGTTGCGGACCGAGCCTTCATCGAGCAGGCAGCCCCGGCTGTGCTTCAATCTGCCGCTCATGTTGAGCGCCAGCATCACAGGAGACAGAGCGCCATGGTCGACGCGAATGCGTTTCCCGCCGAAGGCGGCTGCGACTGCCGGACGGTGCGCTACCGGATGGAAACTGCGCCGCTGTTCGTCCACTGCTGCCATTGTCGCTGGTGCCAGCGGGAGTCTGGCGCTTCGTTCGCGTTGAACGCCCTGATCGAGGCCGATCGAGTCACCGAACTCGGACAGTCGCCAGAACTGGTTCACACGCCGTCCGAGAGCGGCAGTGGTCAGTTCATCGCCCGCTGCCCGAAGTGCAAGGTCGCCGTCTGGAGCAACTATGCCGGCGCCGGGCCGCTGATCAGGTTCGTTCGCGTCGGCACCCTGGATAACCCGGACCTCCTGCCCCCGGACATTCACATCTTCACGGCATCCAAGCAGCCCTGGGTCGTGTTGCCCGCGGGCACGCCGGCAGTCGCCGAGTACTACGAGCGCGAGCGCCATTGGCCGTCCGTGAGTCTCGCCCGACGCCGGGCACTTCTTCCGCGCATCGAGGCATACCAGGCCGCGCAGAAGAGTGGCGCCTGACCCTTCGCCCGGGGCGTCCTCAACTGTCCGCCGCAGCAGGCAAACCCATGACGCCAGCACGCGAGCCGCGCGGTGTGCTCAGCCGCTTTCGACCTGCGTGCGCCTACCCAGGCGATGCACTGCCTCCACCAGCATGGCCACGCGTTCGGGGTCGACTCCGGGCGTGATGCCGTGGCCGAGGTTGAACACATGGCCGGGATGCGGGCCGAAGGCCTGCAGCAGGCCCACCGCCTCGCGCTCGATCGCCTCGGGCTTGGCGTGCAGCGCGGCCGGATCGAGATTGCCCTGCAGCGCCACGCGTGCGCCGACGCGGCGACGCGCCTCGGCGATGGAGAGGGTCCAGTCCACGCCCAGCGCGGCACAGCCGGTGTCGGCCAGGGCTTCCAACTGGCCGGCGCCGTGCACGCCCTTGG
>JAJZRT010000374.1 GCA_021802595.1 Pseudomonadota bacterium | reverse complement strand
GCGCGAACAGATTCCCGTCATCGCCGGCGAGGAGATGCCCTTCAGCTATGGCGAGCTGCAGGTCGAGATGGACATGATCAACCGCGCCTACATCGAGGTGATGACCGCGGGCGACGCCAAGGGCCGGGTGTTCACCTTCCCCATCCCGACCTACAACATGACGCCGGACTTCCCCTGGGAATCGGAAAACGCCGAGCGCCTGTTCGCCATGACCGCGCGCTACGGCCTGCCCTATTTCCAGAACTTCATCAATTCCGAGATGAAGCCCAACCACATCCGCTCGATGTGCTGCCGCCTGCAACTCGACCTGCGCGAACTCCTCAAGCGCGGCAACGGCCTCTTCGGCTCGGCCGAGCAGACCGGCAGCGTCGGCGTGGTCACGGTCAACTGCGCCCGCCTTGGCTTTGAGTACCAGGGCGACGAAGCTGCGCTGCTGCGCCGCCTCGACCGACTGCTCGACATGGCGCGGAACGGCCTGGAAATCAAGCGCAAGGAAATCCAGCGCCTGATGGACAACGGCCTCTTTCCCTATACCAAGCGCTATCTCGGCACGCTGCGCAACCACTTCTCGACCATCGGCGTGAACGGCGTCAACGAGATGATCCGCAACTTCAGCAAGGACGAACACGACATCACCAGCGACTGGGGCCACGCTTTCGCGCTGCGCCTGCTCGACCATATCCGCGGGCGCATCGCCGCGTTCCAGGAGGAAACCGGCCACCTCTACAACCTGGAAGCCACGCCGGCCGAAGGCACCACCTACCGCTTCGCCAGGGAGGACGCCAGGCGCTATCCCGGCATCCTGCAGGCGGGCACCGCGGACGCGCCCTACTACACCAACTCGACGCAATTGCCGGTGGGCTACACCGACGACGCCTTCGAAGCGCTGGAGCGGCAGGACGACTTGCAGCGCAAGTACACCGGCGGCACCGTGCTGCACCTGTACATGGCGGAGCACATCTCGTCCGCCGAGGCCTGCAGGAAACTGGTGCGCCGTTCCCTGGAACGCTTCCGCCTGCCCTACATCACCATCACGCCCACTTTTTCCATCTGTCCCAAACACGGCTACCTCGCCGGCGAGCACGAGTTCTGCCCCGCCTGCGACGAGGAAGCCCTGTCCCGCAAACGTGCCGTCGCTGTTTAATCCAAGGAGACCGAAATGAACGATATGGCTGTTCCGACCCAAGCCCAGCTCGCCCTCAAGGACGAAGAGCGCACCCGCTGCGAAGTGTGGACGCGCGTGATGGGCTACCACCGCCCGGTGACGAGTTTCAACAAGGGCAAACAGAGCGAGCACCGCGAGCGGCGCTTCTTCGTCGAAGGCCGCTGCACGCTGGGATGACTTCGCCATGCTCCGCGTCGGCGGCCTCACCCCGCTTTCCACGACCGACTGGCCCGGCATGCTGGCCGCGGTGGTGTTCTGCCAGGGTTGCCCCTGGCGCTGCCGCTATTGCCACAACCCCGGCCTGATTCCCGCGCGCGGCGACAACGAGATTGCCTGGCGCGACGTGCTGGATTTCTTGCGTCGCCGCCAGGGGCTGCTCGACGGCGTGGTGTTTTCCGGCGGCGAGCCGACCCTGCAGGCGGCGTTGCCGGACGCGATGCGCGAGGTGCGCGCGCTCGGATTCAGGATCGGCCTGCATACCGGCGGCATGAACCCGCAAAAACTGGTCGCCCTGCTGCCGCTGGTCGACTGGGTGGGGATGGACGTGAAAGCGCCGTTCGACGATTATTCGCGCATCACCGGCGTCGCCGGCAGCGGCACACGCGCGCTGGCCGGTTTGCAGCAGGTCCTGGCGTCGGGTGTCGACCATGAAATCCGCACGACGGTGCATCCGGCCTTGCTGGATGACGCGGCGGTTGCCGGCATGGCTCACGACCTCGCCGCGCGTGGCGTGAGGCACTATGTCATCCAGGCGTTTCGCCGCCAGGGTTGCGCGGACCAGGGCTTGAGTCGAAGCGCGGTACGCGAGCGTCCCCTGCAGGAACTGGGCGAGTCGCTCGCGCCGTCGTTTGAGCGCTTTTCGGTGCGTGCCTAGCGTCGACCGACGCGCAGGAACAGCGGCCACTGCAATGACCGGAGGCTGCCCGGGTCGCCCCACCGCGGCGCGAGTTCCACCATCAGCGCCGGCAGCGGATCATGCGCCCGCTCGTCCCGGTAACGCTTCACCGCCGACCAGGTCGAGAGGTAGTCCATCAGCCGGGGCAGGTTCCACTCGACCTCGATGAAAAAGGCGGGTGCCTCGATTTCCGCCAGCGGAAAATCCAGGCTGCGATAGGCATCGTCGATCAGCGCGCGCTCGGGTGGCCACCAGGGGCCGACGGTTTCGCTGTAGAAGCGCAGGAACGGCGTGTCCATCTCCCCCGGCAGCACCATGCGGCCGTAGCCCCACAGGGCCAGCACGCCGCCGGGCTTCAGCACGCGCGCCACCTCGGTATAAAAGCGCGGCAGCTCGAACCAGTGCGCCGCCTGCGCGACGGTGACGAGGTCGATGCTGTGCTCCGCCAGGCCGCTGGCTTCGGCGGGGGCCACCCGGTAGTCGATCGCGGGATGGAGCGCGGCGTGGCGGATCTGCTCGGCGGAGGCGTCAGTGGCGACGACCCGGCGGAAATGCGGCGCCAGGCCCAGCGCGGCCTGGCCGCTGCCGGTGGCGCAGTCCCAGGCCGTATCGCGTTCCGCGCACTGGCCGGCAAGCCAGGCGAACAATGCGGCGGGATAGTCGGGTCGATAGGCGGCGTAGCGGTCGGAAGCCGACGAGAAATAGTCCTGGAACGTGCTCACGCCGGCAGCAGCGTCAGGCGCAGGTCGCCGCCGATCTGGCGCACGTCGGCCAGCTTGAAGCGGGCGGCGTCGGCCAGCGCGACCAGCGGAGGCATTGCGAACAGTCCGCGCGCGGCGTCGCCTACCACCATCGGCGCCATGTAGGCCACCCATTCGTCGATCAGTCCGGCTTTGATCAGCGCGCCATTGAGCGCGGCGCCGGCTTCGACGTGCAGTTCATTGACGCCGTGCTGCGCCAGCAGCGCGAGCAGGGCGGGGAGGTCGACGCGGCCGTCCGCCCCCGGCAACTCGATCACCTCCGCGCCGGCCTGTTCGAGCGCCGCTCGCCGGGCGGGCCCGGCATGATGGCAGACGACCAGTGCAGGCAGGATCGCAGCGCCTGCCGGGGTGCGCAGGTTGGAGTCGACGACGACGCGGAGCGGCTGGCGGCCGATGTCCAGATCGCGCACGTTCAAGCGCGGATTGTCGGCCAGCACGGTGCCGCTGCCGGTGAGGATCGCGCAGGCGCGCGCGCGCAGGCGCTGCACGTCGGCGCGCGCGGCCTCGCCGGTGATCCACTGCGACGCGCCGTTGGCGAGCGCGGTCTTGCCGTCGAGCGTCGACGCCGTCTTCAGGCGCACCCACGGGCGCTGCCGCGTCATGCGCGAAACGAAGCCGGGATTGAGCGCGCGCGCCTCGGCTTCCATCAGGCCGACTTCGGCCGTGATGCCGGCCAGCGTGAGCATGCCGATGCCGCCGCCTGCAACCAGCGGGTTGGGATCGGTCATCGCCGCCACCACGCGCGCCACGCCCGCGTCGATCAGCGCTTCGGCGCAAGGCGGGGTGCGCCCGTGATGCGAGCAGGGTTCCAGCGTGACGTACACCGTGGCGCCGCGTGCCGCCGCGCCGGCCTGTTTCAGCGCGTGCACCTCGGCGTGCGGGGTGCCGGCGCGCTCATGCCAGCCTTCGCCGATGACGATGCCGTCCCTGACGATGACGCAGCCGACGCGCGGGTTGGGGCTGGTGGTGGTGAGGCCGCGCGCGGCGAGTTGCAGCGCGCGGGCCATGTGCAGACGATCGGCGGCAGAATCGCGGGCGCCCACGTCGGCCTATTCGAAGAGATCGTCCACGCCCTGCGGCGGCGCGCGTTCCAGGTCCTGCAGCATCTCGCGGAAATCGTCCGGATCCTGGAAGCTCTTGTACACCGAGGCGAAGCGGATGTAGGCGATCTTGTCGAGCTTCTTCAACTCGCTCATCACCAGTTCGCCGACTTCGCGCGCCGGGATTTCGCGCTCGCCCAGCGTCAGCAGGCGCTGGCGGATGCGCTCGACGGCGGCATCGACCAGTTCGGTCGAAACCGGCCGCTTGTGCAGCGCGCGGCGAAAGCCTTCGCGCAGCTTGGTTTCGGAAAAGTCCTCGCGCGTGCCGTTGGCCTTGACGATCTGCGGCGGCCTGAGCTCGGCGGTTTCCCAGGTGGTGAAGCGCTTGTCGCAGGCGGTGCAGCGGCGGCGCCGGCGGATCGCGTCACCCGCCTCGTTGACGCGGGAGTCGATGACCTGGGTATCGAGGGAACCGCAGAAGGGACATTTCATGCTGGTGAGTGGTGAGCGGTGAGCGGTGAGCGGTGAGCAGCAAGCGGGTTCTTCCGCTCACTGCTCACCGCTAACTGCTTACCCATAAACCGGAAACTTCGCCGTCAGCTTCGCCACTTCGCCCTTCACTCGCGCGATCACCGCCTCGTCATTCGGCGCTTCCAGCACGTCGGCGATCAGGTTCGCCAGTTGCTCGGCTTCGAGCTCCTTGAAGCCGCGCGTGGTCATCGCCGGGGTGCCGATGCGGATGCCGCTGGTGACGAAGGGCTTCTGCGGGTCGTTGGGGATGGAGTTCTTGTTGACCGTGATGTGGGCGCGGCCGAGCAGGGCTTCGGCTTCCTTGCCGGTGAGGTTCTTGCTGCGCAGGTCGACGAGGAATACGTGGCTCTCGGTGCGGCCGGAGATGATGCGCAGGCCACGCTCGACCAGCACCTTGCACATCACCAGCGCGTTGTCGATCACCTGTTCCTGGTAAC
>JAJZRT010000009.1 GCA_021802595.1 Pseudomonadota bacterium | reverse complement strand
CAAGACAGCAACCCCGACCTGAAACAGAGCATTACCAACGTGCATGAAAACCATTTCCCCCACGTCGCCGGGGACAGCCATGAGCCGGAACGAGGGAGTGGCGACACGTACGGTTCGGTCCTCTTTGATATCCAGGCGGGTGAGCAACATGTGCCCCATAAGCCGGGCGATACCCATGTGCCCGAGAAAGGCAATGGGGATACCTATGGCTCGGTGCTCAACAACTGATCTATAAACAGGCAATAGAAAGCCCCGGCGGGGCAACCCGTTGGGGCTTGAGCGTGTGTTGCGTTGCCATGCGCCAAGCCAAATAGGGGAACGGAAATGTGGGGCTTTGGACTCTACGGCATGGGGTGGGGTAATGATTCTGGTCTGGTTGGTTCCGATCCTGCTGGTCGCACTTGTCATGCGCTACGGCATCCGCGACCGGAATGGAAAACCCCAGCGTACGGCGCTTGACATCCTGGAAGCGCGCTATGCCCGTAGCGAGATCGACCGGGACGAGTTTCTGAAACGGCGAGCAGATCTAACAGAGTGGGGAAAGCCGTGACTATTCGGCGATCAAATGATCGTTGCGATCGCTGCCTGGCCAAAAAAGGAGGAAGACCATGAAGTCTATTTCGAACGTGCTGTGGGCGTTGACTATTGCCATTGCTGCAGCGACCACCACAATTGCTGGGCATGCGGGCCCGTTGCCCATGCCCCCGAGCTTCACTGATGAGGTGGCGCCAGAGACAGTATTGCGTGCCTACCCGCTTGGCAACATCACCAAACAGGCTGCCTTCAGTCACCATGGCAAAGCGGTTCGCAGCTTGACCCTGCCCAACGGCAAGGAAGGCTGGGTGTACGAAGTGGGGGGCAAGCAGGCCCGCACCTATCAGCATCCCACAATGGAAAAACAGACGGTATACGAAACGATTCCGGGAAGTGGTGTGCGTAGCTTTACCTTGGTCTTCGACGACAAAGGTGTAGTTGTTGACGTGCTCTACAACGAGCAAGGGCGACACGACGGCCTCACTGCGCTGCAGGAACAGCGGCGGACCCGCGGTAGTGGCGCTGACAAGCATTAACGGCATGAAGCGGATCAGGTAACAGGCCATGGAAGCGATGCACTTTGGCTTGTTTTCCGGTCAAGGTAGGCTGGAAAACGATGTGCGCAGCATCGAGCCTCCTGGGTAACGTTGAGTTCGTTATGTTGAATTCATTTTTGTAAATGATTGAGGTGATCACATGAACGTGAAGATCGTTGCAACCAGGGGTTGCAGTCATTACTTGGGTTTGCAGCATGAACTCATGGATATGGGGGTTGTGTGCGAGGTGTTGTTTGTTGAGGATCACCCGGACGTGGTTGCGGCATACAGCATCCGACATTCACCAAATATCCTGGTGAATGACGAAGTCGTTTTCCGTGGGCAGCCCAGTCCGCATGAATTGCGGCAGTTTTTCGGCAAGGCCTGACCCTCACTGAAAAAGGAGGTGGTGCAATGCGATACAGGATGAACAGGGTTCGCCCTCTTGCGGTAGCCATGCTTGGAGCGGCCGCATTCAGCAGCAGTGCTTACGCGGAGGGCGACTATCAGGCTTTGCAAAACGAGGTACAGACGCTCAGGCAGGAGTTGGCCGAATTGCGCGCCCTCGTGAAGCAGCAAAGCGCAGCACAGGAAGAGGTCAAAAGCCTGCGGCAGGAAGTGAAGACAACGTCTCGCGCGCAGGCCGAAGCGGCCAATGCAGATACGGTGGCGCACATTGCCGGTTATGCGGCTGTCGGTTTAACCGACCGCAGCCAGAACGGCAGCAGTGCCTTCAACGCTGCAAGCTTCAACCCGATTTTTCACGTTCTCTATAAGGACATCGCACTGGCAGAGGCGGAGCTTGAAGTTTCGGCCGCGCCGGACGGTACAACCGAAACCAAGCTCGAATACGCATCCATCGACCTCTTTCTCAATGACAACACCACGCTTGTGGCAGGCAAGTTTTTAAGCCCGCTCGGCTACTTCCGGCAAAACCTGCACCCGGCTTGGATCAACAAATTTCCTTCCATCGCCCCCGGATTTGGCGAGGGCCAGGCTGCGCCTGCAAGCGAGGTGGGCCTCGGCGTGCGGGGTGGGTACCCATTTGGCGAGGGCAAAAAGCTGAAATACGCACTCTTCGTAGGCAACGGCCCTGAGCTGGAAGTCGAGGATGGTGAAATCCATGGCATCGAAAGCGATGGTTATACGCGTGACGTTGATCGGCGCAAGGTATTTGGCGGACGCATAGGACTTGTTCCCTTGCCCCGACTCGAGCTTGGAATTTCAGCGGCAGGCGGGGGCATTGGGCTCTCAGCAGAGCCGGACCGCAGTTATCGCGTTTTGGGTACCGATGTTGGCTACCAGTGGAAACGACTCGACCTGCGTGCGGAATATATCAGCCAGCGGGTAGGCGATCTGGCGGCGAGCGCCGCGCCGCAGGGCGGCACATGGAAGGCCTGGTATGGCCAGGCGTCCTACAAATTGCTGCCGACGAAATGGGAAGGGGTGGTGCGCTATGGCAAGTACATTTCGCCACGCACTGACCAGCGGCAGGAGCAATGGGCCCTCGGTGTGAACTACCTGTGGGGGCCCAACGTGATGGCGAAGCTGGGGTATGAGTTTAACCAGGGCCTGGCTGGCGAAGACACCGATGCCAATCGCTGGTTGTTGCAGTTTGCTTACGGTTTTTAAGGAGGAATGGCCATGTTGAATAACTCATTCCACTGGGCAGCTTCGTTTGGTTCGGCTGTGCTTCTATCGATGGCGTTGGCAGGCGTCTCCCATGCAGAACTCTCGGCTTCGGCCCAGGGCGACCCCGGGCGCTTTGCGCGCGGCGCCAAGGCGTGGGCAAACAACTGTGCAAGCTGCCATAACCTCAGGCCCGCAAGTGATCTCCGCGATGACCAGTGGCGTGTTGTGATGGCCCACATGCGCGTACGGGCTGACCTGACCGGCCAGGAAGCGCGCGACGTGCTCAAGTTCCTGCAGGAGAGCAACTGATGCCCGGTGCACGTTTGGTCATGCTGTTTGCGATGGGTTTTGCGTATGCCAGCCTTTCGATTGCGGCGAGCGACCCCGGCCGCGGCGCAGCGGTCTTCAATGGAACGTGCATTGCCTGCCACGGCAGCGATGGCTCCGGCAGTCTCCCCGGCGTTCCGGATATGACCGGGCGAACGGGATTGCTGTCGCAAGACGATGCAGTCTTGCTCAAGCGGATGGCAGAAGGTTTTCAGTCGCCCGGCTCTCCGATGGCCATGCCGCCACGGGGTGGAAATCCTGCTCTGACAGACGCCGATTTGAGATCTGTTCTGAATTACATGCGCAAGGAATTCAAAATTGCGCCCTGAAGCCATGAATCCAAAAGAGGAGAGAGTTCAAATGCATCGTGCCAAGGTGTTTGCCCAAACAAGGTTTTTACGTCGATATGGGCTGCTGGTTCCGATGTTCATCGCATCCAGCCTGACGGTTCACGCGGCTGGCTGGCCCCAGCCGAGTCCTGGTTTGATGCCGAACCCGACGAAAGGCAAGGCGCTTTATAACCAGAACTGTGCATCGTGTCATGGCGCTGACCTGAAAGGCAGTGACAAGGGACCGCCTCTCCTGCACCGGGTATATGAGCCCTCTCATCACTCGGATCTGGCATTCCAGCTGGCGGTGAAAAATGGGACGCGTGCACACCATTGGCAATTTGGGGACATGAAACCTGTCCCGGGTCTGAGCCCGGATGATGTCGCACATATGACGGCCTATGTCCGGTCCGAGCAGCGCAAGGTCGGCATTAAATAAGTCTATTTCTCAAGGAGATACCACAATGCGCCACATTAATCTGTTTGTTCTGGGAATGGTCTGGCTGGGTAGCGGACATTCTGTATTTGCTGCGCCAACCGCCTACATTCCCCTGGGTTCGGGCAATGAGGTCATTGCCGTCGATGCGGCAAACGGGAAAATTATCAAACGTTATCCTGGGGTGGAAAATCCCCATGGCCTGGTTGCGACGCCTGATGGCGAATACCTGATTGCGGGAAGCATCAAGGAAACCCCGATACCAGAAGGTGCTTCGGTGGACACCCCCAACAGCAAGCTGTATGTGATTCATCCGGAACACGGCCATGTTATGGCAGAGATTCCCGTGTCCGGCTGGACCCATCATGAAGCCATCACGCCTGACGGCAAATATGTGATTTCCACCCATCCGACACGGGGCGGCATCAGTGTCGTCGACTTTGTCGGCAACAAGGTTTTCAAGACCATCAAAACCGGGCCGGCGCCCAACTACACGGTGGTCACGAAAGACGGAAAACGCGCCTACGTCAGCAACAGCGGCAATGGAACCATCAGCGAGATCGATCTAGGAACGTGGGCGGTAGTGCGTTCGCTGGAGGCCGGGCCGTCTCCAGAGCATCTGGTTTTTTCGCCAGACGAAAAAACCCTCTACGTGGCCAATGACCGGGCCGGTACGGTTTCCGTCGTGCCCGTCAAGGAGGGCAAAGTTAAGACGACTTACAAAATTGGCAAGCGCCTGCACGGGCTGGACATCGGCGACGACGGCAAAACGCTTTTTGTCAGCAGCCGTTCGGACGACAAACTGGTGGCGCTGGATACCCAAACAGGGGAGCAGCGCACTTTGACGCTTTCACCCGAACCCTATCACCTCGACAAAATTCCCGGCACCGGAAAAGTTTATGTCTCCAGCAGCAAGGAACCCAAAATCTGGGTCATTGACCAGAAGACGTTTAGTGTGACCGGAACCATTCAACTCCCTGCGGGAGAAGGCCATCAGACGGCAGTGGTTCCATAAAGAATTCGATAGGCTTTGATGAATGCCTACGAGAATCATGTAAACGGGAACGAAAGTATCCATTTTAATTACGAATCGAATTTGCCGTGCGTTGAGTGCCGGCACGGCGCCGGCGAAGTGGTTGGTGGTGCCCCGGAAGATTTTGAAAAGACTTTCTGTGTTCCGCTAAAGAGTGGCTCCCGTTGGGAGCGTAGGGCTGGTCATTTTCTTAAACTGAAAGGAAAAAACATGAAACAGCATTTCACTATGTCCGCGTTGTTGTCATCCCTGTTTGCGGCCGGCATTTTCGCGTTGGCGCTTCCCGCCAACGCCCAAATGGGGTCGGGAATGATGGGTGACAAGATGGGCAATAGCATGCCTGGTCCGGGCATACAGCAAATGTCCGGTTTACAACGCGATATGGCCAATCAGATGATGGGGATGTCTGGAGAAATGGCCAAAGGCAATATGAGTGCGGCGCAGCAACAGATGATGAGCGAGCGCATGAACAAGATGGGAGCCATGATGGGGGATATGTCCGGCATGATGGGTCAGGGCATGATGATGGATGCCAATACCCAAAAGCGCATGGATCAGATGCGTATGCAGATAAATGGAATGATGCGTAGCGGATCGCCCGGGATGAAGTGATGGGTGTGCTCTCGGCGGAGTCATGTCCGCTGGGTCTCACCACTATATGGACAAAAGCCTGGCGTGATGACGACAGCCCATCCAGGCATCATGCCCGACCAGCGTAACACCGTGGGCACTGACCCTATGCAATACGCAATTAAATTGGACCGCCCCGCTTTACTGAAAGGCTGCCAGCACACTAACTAGTGGAAATTTATACAGGAGAACGAACATGATGAGCGGTTATGGCATGGCAGGCGGGTTTGGCTGGATATTCATGGTCCTGTGGTGGGTGCTCATCGTCGTCGGCATCGTCGCGCTGGTGAAGTGGATGGGGACGTCTACCAACACAGGCGGGCGTAGCAGCGATGGCAGCAGGGCGCTGGATATTCTCAAGGAGCGCTATGCGCGCGGCGAAATAGACGAGCAGGAATTCCAGAAGCGCAAGCACGATCTCACCCAGTAAGCGGCGTTCTGTGCTGTTGCATGACGCCGCTGTCGCGATGGAATCATGAGAAAGGAATGGACATGAATCGGAAGAGCGGTTTCTGGGTTGCCTTATGGGCCGTGCTTGTCGTTGTCACAGGTTTTCTGGCCTTTGGTGGCGGACCCGGCTGGATGGGATATGGGCCAGGGCACGACTGGGGCCGAACGAGTTGGAGCGATGATTCCCGGGTGTAGGACGCATATGGCGGATACGGCATGGGGCCGGGAATGATGGGCGGCATGGGCATGATGCCCTACGGAATGATGGGCCAGATGGGCGCCGGCATGCACGGGATGGGAGCAGGCATGAGGGGGGGAGGGTATGCCCCGGCGCCAGGGCAAATGCCAGGCCTTACCTCCGAACAGGCGCAAAAAATCAGCCAGCTGCAGCAAGAGGCACAGGCGCGCAACAGCAGCCTGGCACAACAGCTATGGGCCGCACAGGACAAACTCAACCTGCTGCTCATGAGCGAGAAGCGGGACTGGAACGCGATTCGCGCCGCCTCACAGAAAGTGCTCGAACTTCAGCGCCAGCAACACGACGCAGCCATCGACCTGCAGCAGAAAGTCGATGGCCTGTTAACCAATAGCCAGCGACAGGAAATGGCGCGCTCCTGGCAGGGTTATGGATGGATGGGAGCGCAGTAAATGACTTTCTTGAAGCAGATAGGCCGCAGACGTTTTCTCGGTGTGCTGGGCGGAACCGCCCTGATGGGCGCCGTGCCGGGGGCGGTGCAATCTGCACAACGTGCCGCGACAGCGTCGAGCACCTTCACGCCTGACCTGGAAATTGAATTGCGGGCGGTGCAGGATCAGGTCCCGCTCTATCAAGGCCCCTCAACCAACGTCTGGCGCTATCGTGCCAGGGTGCTGAAGGGCGATGCGCAGTCAGTCTCGCATCATCCCGACAGTCCGCTTGGCCCGGTAATCCGGGTTCATCGCGGCACGCGCATTCGCATCCACTTCATCAACGAATTGCCGCAACCGAGCGTGGTGCACTGGCATGGGCTGCTGGTGCCGGAAGCGGCCGACGGCCATCCGCGCCATGCCGTGGGGCCGGGCGGGCGCTATGTGTATGAATTCGAAATGATCAACCGCGCCGGCACCTACTGGTTCCACCCGCATCCGCATGGCATGACCGGCCCGCAGGTCTATGCTGGTCTCACCGGCATGCTGATCGTGACCGATGACGAGGAACGCGCGCTCAAGCTGCCGGACGGCGATCGCGATGTCGGACTGGTGATCCAGGACCGCAGTTTTACCCGAGACAACCAGTTGCGTTATATGGGCCAGGGCGGCGGCATGATGGGCATGATGGGCGGCATGATGGGATTTCTGGGCGACCGGATCCACGTTAACGGGCGCCCGGATTTCACCCTCGCAGTCGAGCGCAAACCCTATCGCCTGCGCTTGTTGAATGGATCGAATTCCCGCATCTACAAACTGGCCTGGAGCGACGGCTCGCCGATGACCGTGATCGGCACCGACGGCGGCTTGCTGGCCGCGCCGGTCAGCCGGTCATATGTCACGCTCGCGCCTTCCGAGCGGGTCGAGCTGTGGGTTGATTTTTCGAGCCGAGCCGCAGGTGAGGAAATCGGCCTGGTCAGCCTGCCATTTGCCGCATCGAGTGGCGGTGGCGGAATGATGGGGGGAGGCATGATGGGCGGCGGCAGCGGTCCCGCCCAAGGGTCGGGCTTCCCGGTGCTCAAAGTGCGCGTGGGGCAGGGTGCCGCAGTATCCGAAAAATTGCCGGAGAAACTGGCGAGCATGCCTGCCTTGCGCCCGGAGCAGGCCCACAATGTGAACAATCCCCGAGTCATTCGTGTCACCGCAAGCGGCATGCGCTGGAGCCTGAACGGACGCGTGTTCGAAATGGAAGGCGTGGCGCCGGACGAAATCGTTCGCATGGGGACCACTGAGGTATGGGAATTCATCAACGAAGCCGGCATGCACATGATGGGCGCCATGCCGCACCCGCTGCATGTGCATGGCGTGCAGTTTCGAATCATCGACCGGCGCGTTCACCCCAGCGCGATGGCTGCATGGCGCAGCGTGAGCGACGGCCATGTGGATGAAGGCTGGAAAGACACCGTCCTGGTCATGCCAGGCGAGCGCGTTCGGGTGCTGATGCGCTTCGAGAGTTACCCAGGACTGTTCCTCTATCACTGCCACAACCTGGAACACGAAGACATGGGGATGATGCGGAATTTCCTGATCAAGGTTTGAGGCAGGTTTCAATCATGAGTGAGCCGCACGCAAAAAACAGCAAGGGGCCGTTCGATGTCGATCGAAGCATTCCATTGCTGCCTGTCGCTGCGGACATACTCGAAGAAGCCACTCGGAAGGTGAGTGCTCTCGAGCCCGTTGTTGATGCCTATGCAGATCGGCGTGGCCATCTTCAGATTCGGTATGACGCTTCAAGTATCGGGATTCGCGATATTGAACGGCTTCTCGACGAATCAGGGGTTGGGCGTTTGTCCAACGCGTGGTGGCGACTCAAATTGGCGTGGTACCGCTTTGTTGATGACAATGCCCGATCCAGTGTCCACTCCACTGGGGGCGCATGTTGCAACCGGCCGCCTACACCGTGGAGTGGCGACCACGACGTGGGCCGGAAGGAGTGAGACGTGTCTGCTATTAACGCTGACGCAACCCATGAGAGTGTATGCAAGGCCTGCGGTACGGCGATTGCGCATGGCGCGCCCCATAAGCGGCGTGCTGAAGGGAATGAGTGCGAAAGCTGTTTTCTTGGCACGATAAAACACGCGCCCGTGTGGAGCGCGCCGGAAATGCCCTATGTGTCTTTGACCGAGGCGCTGGCGACGGCGCTGGATGCGCGCGAGCATGAAACCGGACTGCACTCCAAGCGCGTCGCCTGCCACACCCTGGTGCTGGCCAAGCATTTCAGCGATGACGCGGCGACATTGCGCCAGGTGTACTGGGGCGCACTGCTTCACGACATCGGGAAAATCGGCATTCCCGACGCCATTCTGCTCAAGCAAGGGCCATTAACGCCGGATGAGTGGGAAACCATGCGGCAGCACCCGGATATCGGCAGCCGCATTCTCGCCGAGGTTCCGCACCTGGCCCAGGCATCAGAGATTGTGCGGTGCCATGAAGAACGCTTTGATGGCTCGGGTTATCCGCGGGGTCTGGCCGGCGAGGCTATCCCGCTTTGGGCACGCTTGTTCGCTGTTATCGACATGCTGGATGCAATGACTTCGGACCGACCTTATCGAAAAGGGCTGCCCTTCGATGACGCCAAGGCAGATATTCGGCGCATGTCTAGCACCCAGTTCGACCCTGTTGCGGTAGATGTATTTCTGAAGGAAGAGCCAACGCTGCGCACGATGGTGGAAATCAAATGTATCCGACCGGGTGCGGTGCCATGATTCGATGGCGTTATATGCAGAGAATATTTGGACCGTATACCCGACAGCCAAAATCACTAAGGATTTCGGAGACGGTGATGAATGACAGCACAAAAGATCCAGTATGCGGGATGCAAGTCAGCCCGGATTCTTATGCCATTGAGCATCTAGGAATGCATTACGCCTTCTGTTCCCGGCAATGCCAGGATCGTTTCAAGGCGAACCCGCATCTCTATGTTGGCGTACCAGGTCAGATGGCGCCCAAGCACAAGGGAGTGGAAGTTTTGAAGCAACGGCGTTTCCGCCTTGAACAGCCAATGTCCGATACGGACGCGTCCATCCTTGTTGAAGCGTTGGGCACCATGATGGGCATCAAGCATATAGAGGTTGCTGGAGATATCGTATCCATCACCTATGACCTGTTGCAGGCGACCGCAGAACAGATTGAAGAACGCATTGGTCAGGTTGGCTTACGTCTTGGAACGGAGTGGCCGGCGCGGTTACAGCGCGGTTTTGTCCATTACCTGGAAGAGGTTGAGGTGGGAAATCTGGAGGTCAAACCGCATTCAGGGCATTACTAAAGTGTGAAGAGTTGGATTCGATCTTGGCCTTTCCAGAACAAGCCATGTTTGAAGCGTGATGCAAGTTATTACCTGGAAGTGGCTGAGTTGGAGAGGCTTTCTGATGGGGTTCGACAGCTATGGGTGAGGTTCATATTTAGCCCTGGTCTGGGCCCCAATCCAGAACGTCTTTTCCAGACATCAAGGTGGGTTGCGGGTATGTGATGCTTCGCACCTGCGGTAAGGAGACGGCAATGTGTCACCTGATCTTGGTTTTGCCATTGTTGGCGCTGATTGCCTTCTGGGTATGGCCAGTCTCCATTGCTGCGCCATTCTATGCCGTTGTTTTAATTGCCTCAGGGGCGATGTATTTCTTTTTGATGCGAGCGATGCGCCTGCCGGCTCAGACCGGAGCGGAAGACTTGCTGCAAAGTACAGGAAAGGTGATTGATTCTAAACAGGGGGTTGTTCACATCCAAATGCATAGCGAAATCTGGAATGCACGCTCGCATGACGAACTGTGTCCGGGAGACACGGTGCGGGTCATTGGAGTGAACGGGCTGAGTCTTGATGTTGAGAAGTCTACTGCAGGGCGCCATTAAATGCCCCAGCGTATTGCCCGCGAAGGGTGGACCAACATCACGCTGGTGCAGTGCGATGCCGCTGCCTATGAGTTTTCGCAGGCGGTGTAGGGGGTGGTCGACCTTTGCGCTGACTTTGGTCCCGGAATATGAGCGTGTTCGCGCGTGCAGCCGATGCACTTGTCCCTGATGGATGCCTGGTCGTCCTGGATTTTCGCCAACCGGAAAACTGGCCCTTGTGGCTGGTTCGTCTGGGGGTATTCATCACTCGACCTTTTGGTGTGTCGCTTGATCTGGCGGTGAGAAAGCCTTGGGAAGTCATGAAGAAACATTTTCCGTGTGTGGCCACAAAATATCTGTTTGGTGGCTTCGTTTATATCGCGATCGGAGAACGCCGTGAGCCGGAAAATGGATAAGGAGAAGACTGGATGCAAATCAAACATGCCCAGTGGCTGGTCCTGGTCACGATGGGGCTTCCGCTGGCGGGGTGGGGCGCTTCGAACGATGCGCCTTCTCGCAAGGGCGAAGTTTACGGCGAGGACTTCGGTGTCATCGAGGCTTGCTGTTCGATTGACGAAAATAAAAAGCTTTGAGCGCCTAATCGTCATGGGTGCATGTTCCTGATTTACATGTTTTGGAGAATAGAGATGAAAAACGGCAGCCATAATGATGCGAACAAAGGGGAAATGGGCGATCAGCAAAAAGCCGTGCGCGACCCGGTTTGCGGCATGACTGTCGAGCCGGATGCGAGCACGGCACACGCCGAGCATGCTGGAATGAAATATTATTTCTGCTCCCAGCGTTGCTGCGACAAGTTTGTTGCCGAGCCGTCCCGCTACACCGGCGCCAAGCAAGCAGAGCCTGAACCTGCCATGGCTTCCGATGCGAAGACGGTCTACACCTGTCCCATGCATCCCGAGGTGAAGCAACCGGGTCCGGGTGTCTGCCCAAAATGCGGCATGTCACTCGAGCCGATGGGAGTGCCATCAGTCGCACCCAAGACCGAATACACCTGTCCCATGCACCCCGAAGTGGTGCAGGATCACCCCGGCAACTGCCCCAAGTGCGGCATGGCGTTGGAACCCCGTACCGTGGCGGTGGAAGAGGACGATGCCGAGTTGCGCGACATGACCCGCCGCTTCTGGGTCGGTGCGGTGTTGTCCATGCCGGTTTTATTCAGTGCTATGGGGGCAGAATTCTGGCCGGATCTGTTTGCCGGGTTCATCGATCCGCGCAACCGTCAGTGGCTGGAAATGCTGCTGGCGTCCCCGGTGGTGCTGTGGGGTGGCTGGCCCTTCTTTGTGCGCGGCTGGCAGTCTCTGGTCACACGCAATCTCAATATGTTCACGCTCATCGGCCTGGGCGTGGCGGTGGCCTGGAGCTATAGCATGGTGGCCGCTTTGGTGCCGGGCATTTTCCCGCTTTCGGTATTCAACGAGATGGGCGTGGTGCCGGTTTATTTCGAGGCCGCAGCAGTGATCACCACCCTGGTCTTGCTGGGCCAGGTGCTGGAGCTGCGCGCGCGCAGCCAGACCAATGCCGCCATCAAGCTGCTGCTGGGACTGGCGCCGAAGACGGCGCGCATTGTCCGCGACGATGGCCGCGAAGAAGACATCCCGCTCGACCAGGTGCAGCCCGGCGATAAATTGCGCATCCGTCCAGGTGAGAAGGTTCCAGTGGACGGCACTGTGATCGATGGCGTGAGCCATGTGGATGAATCCATGGTCACCGGCGAACCGATTCCGGTGGAGAAGCGGACCGATGCCAAGGTCATCGGCGCCACGGTGAACGGCACCGGCAGCCTGTTGATGAAAGCAGAGAAGGTGGGCAGCGAAACCCTGCTGGCGCAGATCGTTCACATGGTGGCGGAGGCGCAACGCTCCCGCGCCCCGATCCAGAAACTGGCGGATGTGGTCTCTGGTTATTTCGTCCCGGTCGTGGTGGTCGTCGCGGTGATCACGTTTGGCGTGTGGGGCCTGTGGGGGCCGGAACCGCGTCTGGCCCATGCGGTGATCAATGCGGTTGCAGTGCTCATCATCGCTTGCCCCTGCGCGCTGGGGCTGGCTACGCCGGTTTCCATCATGGTGGGAACGGGGCGTGGTGCCATGATGGGTGTGCTGTTCAAGAACGCCGAGGCGCTTGAGGTGATGCGCAAGGTCGACACGCTGGTGGTGGACAAGACCGGCACCCTGACCGAGGGCCATCCCGAACTGGTGAGCATCACGCCGGCGGCCGGTTTCGAGGAAGCGGAAATCGTGCGCCTGGCCGCCAGTATTGAACGTGCCAGCGAGCACCCGTTGGCCGCCGCGATCGTGCGTGGCGCGGAAAAGCGTGGCGTGGAGTTGGCGACGGCAGAGGACTTCCAGTCCGTCACCGGCAAGGGCGTCACCGGTGTGGTGGCGGGCCGCAAGATCGCCCTGGGCAATATCAAGTTGCTGCAGGACCTGGGTATCGACGCCGGCGACCTGCCGGCACAAGCCGATGCCCTGCGCGCGCAAGGGCAGACCGTGATGCTGCTGGGGGTGGATGGCCGCGCTGCCGGACTCATCGGCGTGGCCGATCCCATCAAGTCGACCACGGAGGAAGCAATCCGCCTGCTGCACGAAGAAGGCATCGAGATCGTCATGCTCACCGGCGACAGCCGCAAGACAGCCGAGGCCGTCGCAGCGAAACTGGGCATCGACCGGGTTCAGGCCGAAGTGCTGCCGGACCAGAAGGCAGCGGTGATCAAACAGCTTCAGGCCGAGGGGCGAGTGGTCGCCATGGCCGGCGATGGCATCAACGATGCCCCCGCCCTGGCCCAGGCCCAGGTGGGCATCGCCATGGGCACCGGCACCGATGTGGCCATGGAAAGCGCTGGCGTAACCCTGGTCAAGGGCGACCTGCGTGGCATCGTGCGCGCCAGAAAACTCTCGCGTGCCACCATGGGCAACATCCGCCAGAACCTGTTTTTTGCCTTCATCTACAACGCATTGGGCGTACCGGTCGCCGCCGGGGTGCTGTATCCCTTCTTCGGCTTGTTGCTCTCGCCCATGATTGCCGCCGCAGCCATGAGTTTTAGTTCAGTGTCAGTGATTACCAATGCACTGCGGTTGCGGCGCATCAGTCTATGAATATCGATGGTGCCGTGCAGTTCGGTTGCAACGGTAGCGGGGCTTGTCTTTATCGCGCCTGTGGAAAGGAGCACGCTGATGACTGCGGCAGGGTTTTCCTATGGTTTGTAGTGGCTGGTGATTTTCAATACGGCGTTCTCCCTGCAGTATGGGGAAGGCGCTACCCGCTCGGAAGAGCATGTCCGTCCAGGCCCAGACCGGTGACTGAGGGGCGCGGTGTCGCAAGGCGAATCACCGACTATCCCTTGTGAATCAATGCAATTTTAAGGAGGCGCATCATGACCAGAAGATTCATGGAGTACTCATCCACAGCGTTCTTGGGAGTGTTGTTCGCGTTGGTGTCATGGGCGTCGCTCGCCGGCGAAAACGGCCAGCAAAAGACGGTGGACGGGGTGTCAGTGTATATGGGCGTGCTGCCTGCCGAAATGCTGCTCGGTCATCCCAAGGGTCATCATGAACGCGAGATGCATGGCGGCGTGCCTGCGGGAATCAACCGTTACCACGTCGTGGTAGCCCTGTTCGATGCGGCCAGCGGAAGGCGCGTCACCGAAGCCCAGGTGAAAATTGGCGGTGCCAGCATTGGCATGGCAGCTTCGCGCAAGAAGGCGGAGCCCATGCTGGTCAACAACGTGACAACCTACGGCACCTATATTACGCTGCCCGGCCCCGGGCCCTACAAGATTCAGGTCGAGATCCGGCGACCGGGATCAGACAAAGTGCTCGAAGTCGAGTTCGACTTTCCGTTCGCGCGGGCCTGACGCGGGAGGCCGCCCATGAACCGTTCCAGTTGGGTGTTGCTGGGCCTTCTTGTCATTTCCGGTTTCTTCCTGCTGACCGAGCACCGGGCGCATGTGTTGGGAATTCTCCCTTTTCTGTTGCTGTTGGCTTGCCCATTACTGCATCTTTTTCATGGTGGCTACGGCAGACACGGTGATGGCACGGCGTCTCCTGGACACACCCACCCGTCAAAAGGAGAAGGTCAATGAACACCGGACCCGCTTATGGATTATGGCTGTTGGTTCTGATCAACTCAGCTGTGTTCATTATTTTCGCGTTCAGTTTCGCCAGGCCGGCGACTAAGCGTGACTGGCGATCGTTCGGTGCGTTTTCGGCGTTCATCGTCGCGCTGTTCACCGAGATGTACGGTTTTCCGCTGACGATTTATCTGCTTTCAGGCTGGCTGCAGAGCCGCTATCCGGGTGTGGATTTCTTGTCGCACGATGCCGGCCATCTGCTGGAAATCATGTTCGGCTGGCGTTCCAACCCGCACTTCGGGCTATTTCATCTGTTGAGCTATGCATTGATCGGCGGCGGGTTCTGGTTGCTGGCCTCGGCCTGGAAGGTGCTATTTGCGGCACAAACAAACCACACCCTGGCAGTGACCGGGCCCTATGCCCATATCCGTCATCCGCAGTACGCAGGGTTTGTGCTCATCATGCTGGGTTTTCTGGTGCAGTGGCCGACGATCCTGACGCTCATCATGTTTCCAGTGCTTGTGTTCATGTACGTGCGCCTGGCGCGGCGCGAGGAACGCGAGGTGGCAGCCGAGTTCGGCGAGACATATGCGCGCTATGCAGCGCGCGTGCCAGCGTTCTTTCCGAGGTTAGGCATCCTGCATCGGAATACTACGGACCAAGACCGTGGATAACTCTCCGAAAAAATACACCGTGAACTCGGCCACTTCCATCTGGTCGCCGACGTGATCGGCCACATGAGTTCGTTGAGGGAATGACCATGCTTGATGACTTTATCCACGAACCGCGTGTCGCCTACTTTTCCATGGAGATCGCGCTGCGCAACGAGATGCCTACCTACTCCGGCGGTTTGGGGGTGCTGGCCGGCGATACCGTGCGCTCGGCTGCTGACCTTGTGCTGCCACTGGTGGCGGTGAGCCTGGTGAGCCGCGCTGGCTATTTTAGCCAGGAGATCGACGCCCAGGGGCGACAGGTCGAGCACCCCGCGATGTGGGAGCCGCGCGAGTGGGCACAGCCCTTGGGTGCCAAGATCGCCGTGTCGATCGAAGGTCGCCCGGTATGGATTGGTGCATGGCTGTATGTGCTCGAGGGCCATATGGGCGGTCGCCAGCCGGTTCTACTGCTCGACACCGACCTGGACGAGAACCAGCAGGAGGACCGCGAAATCACGCACTACCTCTACGGCGGCGACGAAACCTATCGGCTCAAGCAGGAGATCGTGCTCGGCATCGGCGGGGTGCGCCTGTTGCAGGCGCTCGGTTTCGAAATCCGCCAGTACCACATGAATGAGGGACACTCCGCATTGCTCGGGCTCGAACTGCTGCGGCGTTATGAATATCCGCCCGAGGGCCTGCGCCCCGGTGAGACGCCCTACGACCTCCCAAGGGTGCGCGAGCTATGCAACTTCACCACGCATACCCCGGTTGAGGCCGGGCACGACCGCTTTCCCTATGGTTTGGTGCAGCGTGTGCTCGGCAATGCCGTCGATCTGGCAACGCTCAAGCATCTTGCGGGTGAGGACAGCCTCAATATGACGCGGCTTGCGCTCAACCTGAGCGACTACGTGAATGGTGTGGCCAAGCACCATGCCGAGGTCTCGAATACGATGTTCCCCGGCTATAGGGTGCATGCCATCACCAATGGCGTGCACCCGTTCATCTGGACCAGCGAGCCCTTCCGCAAGCTCTACGATCGCTATCTTCCGAGTTGGTGCCACGAGCCCGAGCAACTCGTACGCGCCGACTGCTGCATCCCCGACGCTGCCATCCTGGATGCACATGCCCAAGCGAAGCAGACCCTCATCGAGCGGGTGCAGGCGAGCACCGGGGTGATTCTGAACTCAAAAACCCCGATCCTAGGATTTGCACGGCGTATGACTGCATACAAGCGTCCCGACCTGCTGTTTAGCGATCTCGAGCGCCTGAAGGCGATCACCCGGGAGCGTTCGTTCCAGGTCGTGCTTGCAGGCAAGGCCCATCCTCGAGACGAGGGCGGCAAGCGGCTGATCGAGGAGTTGCACGGCCTGATGCGTGCGCTCGAAGGGGTGGTGCAGGTGGTCTATCTGCCCGATTACGACATGGACACGGCCAAGCTGTTGGTGGCCGGCGTTGATATCTGGCTCAATACCCCACTGCGCCCATGCGAAGCCTCCGGTACCAGCGGCATGAAGGCGGCGTTCAATGGTGTGCCGAGCCTGTCGGTGCTGGAGGCTGGTGGATCGAGGGCTGTATCGAGGGCATGACCGGCTGGGCAATCGGCAACGCGACGGGCGCGGACGACGGCGATGCGCGCGCGCTATACGACAAGCTCGAACAGGTGGTGCTGCCGTCCTATTATGGTTATCAGGATGCCGCCGATAGCTGGGTCAAGGTGATGAAGGGCGCGATCAGCAAGAATGCGTCCTTTTTCAACAGTCACCGCATGATGCGCCGCTACGCGACGGAGGCTTACATCCGATGATTCTCCGATGATTCGTGAGCAACAAATGTTGCGCAAGAAAGTCTCCAACCTGGCTGAGCAGCCGAGACACGTTGGGTAACGAGCCTGTTTTCGACAATCTGGGTTATGGGGAAATACGCAATTCTGAAAGGCAGGTCTTCTGGATGATGGCAAGCAACAGAAGCTTACTGGCAGTTCTTTTGCTTTTTTGTGTGGGACTCACACCGGTCTATGCGGATACCGACCGCGGACTCGAAATAGCAAAGACCATGCGCGAACGCGATCGTGGCTTTGGTGATTTCACCGCGGATATGGAAATGGCACTCATCGACACCGGAGGCAAGGAAACCCTGCGCCGCCTGCGTGTCAGGACGCTGGAGAGGGTCGGCAGGGATTCATGTCAAAAACAGCAGAAATCTACTTATCCTTATGTTTTGAATAGTGTTTTCTGATCTTGTTTGGGAACCGATTTTGTAGCCCGAGGTTTTATTTGTTCCTCCATTCCGCTTGGCGCAGCCATGGCGAGCAAAGCCTCAATTTTCTCGGTGATCTGCTCTTGAGTCGCCGCTGATGATCGAGCGGATGCCAGCTCGACTTCGAGTTGCCGGTTCTGTCCCGTTAGCGTTGCGACCTTGGTATCCAGGTTTGCTTGAGCGGCGGTCAGGTCCTTGATCAAGACCTCCTGCTCGACGACACGCCGCCCCAACTCTTCCGCGTGTCGCTCCGAAGATGTGAATTGATCCTTGATGCCTTTCAAGGTACGCAGTTCGGTTTGAGTCTGATGAAGGTTCGATTGGGCGTGCGACAGTTCATTCACTAAACGTCCATTCTCTTGCTGGGCGTGTATCGCTTCATGTTGTTTTTTCGCGAGTGTTTGTGTGAGCGTACGTACCTCGCCTTGGAGGTATTGCACCTGCTGTTCATGCTGACGCTGCTCCTGTTCGCGCTGATCCTTCACGGATTGCCGGAAATGCTCCAGGGATTCGCGGGCATGCTGATGCTTTTCCTCCAAGGACTGCCGGTGGCTTTCCTCGGCTTTCAACCGGTCTTGTAGATCCAGCGCCTGCTGGGCTAGTCTTGCCCGTTCCAGGGCTTCGGCGCGAAGGCTGGCAGCAGTCTGCTCGTGCCGAGCCTGTTCCTCTGACAGGGCCAGTTGGCTGCGCTCAAGTTGCAGCCGGAAGGCCTCTGCCTCCTTTTCCAGGGCGGCGATCGTTTCAGTGCGCTGCGCAATCAGTGCGCTGTGTTTGGCTGCCGCTTCGGCGATGCGGGCATCGGATTCCTCGTGCAGCCGGCCGGCCAGGCGCCCGACCAGATCCTGAATGGCCTCGCTCACGGCAATTTTAGTGCCGGCTGCCCCGCCTTCCTCTTCCTCAATCTCCTTGAGGTAGCGATGGATGGTGCTTTTCGAGCCGGTGTTGCCGAGTTCTGCCCGGACCGCGTCGATCGAGGGATGGATCCCCTGCGCAAGCAGCTTCGTGCGCGCGCGCAGGACCTCGGATTTGTAGATGCCGGCTCTTGCCATGGCGAGACCTCGTTATTTCGTACTGTATTACGTATTACGATAGTACATACTATTTCACGGGTCAAGCGGCAATCGAAAACGCTAAAACCTCGCATTGGATAATGGCAGATTATCGACACCGATGCCGATCCGCAGCGTGCTATCCTGCCGTAATCCCCGTTACAAGCCCGACCGCGAGCAACACAGCCATGGCCACCCCCGAACCCGCCGACAACGGCGCCGAAAATAACGATGCACACCCAGCGTCGGCGCTGCACTCTGCCGTTACAGCTGTGGACGCCGTGCTCGCAGCCCAGCACCGCGCCGTCCTGGCCGCCGCCACGGCCGACAACACGCGCCGGGCGTACCGGTCCGCCGTAAACCACTACCTGGCGTGGGGCGGCGTGTTGCCGGCCGACGAAGCGGCGATCATCCGATACCTGCTCACCTACGCGCCGACCCTCAATCCCCGCACCTTGGCGTTGCGCCTGACGGCACTGTCGCAGTGGCACGTCCACCAGGGCTTCCCCAATCCGGCTTCGACACCGACCGTGCGCAAGACACTGACGGGGATCGCACGCACGCACGGCCGCCCGAAGAAGAGGGCCAAGGCCCTTCCAATCGAGGACCTGGAACGTATCGTGGTGCAGCTGGTCAGCGCCGGCACGTTGAAGGCGACGCGCGACAACGCACTTTTGCAGATCGGTTTTTTCGGCGGATTGCGGCGCAGCGAGCTGGTCGCCATCGAGGTCGGACATATTGGCTGGACACCCGAGGGCATCGAGATCATGCTGCCGCGCTCGAAGACTGACCAACTGGGCGAAGGGATCATCAAGGCGATCCCGTACAGCGACGGCCCTTGCTGCCCGGCGGCGGCGTTGCGCGCCTGGCTCGACGCCGCCGACATCATGGCCGGACCGGTGTTTCGGTCTATCAGCAAGTGGGGGACGGTGGCCAGCGCCGCTCTGGGCGTGGGCAGCGTGAATACGATCCTGGAGGATTGCGCGACACTGGTCAAACTCGACTACGTGCTAGACCTGTCTAGTCACAGTCTGCGGCGTGGCATGGCCACCAGCGCGCACCGCGCCGGCGCCGACTTCCGCGACATCAAGAAGCAAGGAGGCTGGCGCCACGACGGCACGGTCCATGGCTACATTGAGGAGGCCAGCCGGTTCGAGGATAACGCGGCCGGCAGTCTGTTGCGTAAGCGGGTCAAACCGGCCTGATTTGTCTCAGCGCCCGCTTGCCCGTTGTTGAAAAGCAGCACCGGCCGGCCCCCGGCTGTGCCGGGGCGAGCGACGGCATGGCGCGAAGCACGTCCCCGGCGGGCATGCTCAGTAAAGGCGTCTACAGGAAGGGGATGGCATCAAATTCATTGCGCCAGGACATAATGCGCCAAGGCCATCGCTTCGCCCTCGCTCAGTTGGGAGAAAGCTGGCATCGGTACAGGCCCCCATTTGCCAGCGCCGCCCGCTCGAATATTCCTCGCCACCAGTGATACCGCGTCTGCCTTGCCCTTGTACTTTGCCACCACTTCCTTGAATGCCGGCCCGACGACCTTTTTGTCGATCGAATGACATCCCATGCAAGCATTTGCGGCAAGCAACGCTTTCGTATCGATTGCTGCGGTGGCGCCGGCCTTCGGTGCAACTGCAGCTGGCTTTATCGCCGCGTTCGCAATCGGCACTGCGTTACTGCGTTCGGCACCGTAGGTCTTGACCAGGTAATCGACCATGTCCGGGATATCCGCGTCTGAGAATTGCGCACCGAACGGTTTCTTCATCTTTCTCACCGTGGCATCCCAGTAGCCGCGCGGTGATGTCGTGGGCTGCGACTGGATGTAATGGACCGAGTGACATGTCATGCAATTGCGCTGGGCCAGCGCATATCCCGGCAACTGGCTGGGTTTGAAGACAGCAGTTTCAGGCGGAAGCTGAATGTCGAGGGCGAAAGCTGGGGCCGCAGGCATCAGGCTGATGGTGAACAGAGAGCAAATCAGTGGATGTTTCAATTTAGTTCCCCTTATACCGCGACGACGCGCGTCGATTCGACCACATTGCGCATGTAGCCGGCAGGATTCCACAGGGCGCTCGCCGGTTGGCCTTGACCGATCCGGTTGACCGCTCGAACCAGCAGTTCGTGGTTTCCTTTTTGTTTCGGCGTGAACGCCGCGCTCCACTCTCGGAAAGAGTAGCGCCCCAGGTCCTTGCCCAGTTGTGCAGCTTGCCAATTCTTGCCGCCGTCAGATGAAAACGCCACTTCATTCACGCCGTAGCCGCCGTCGAACGCAATCCCGCGCACCACAGTCTGGCGCCCGACCTTGACGTGCATGCCGTCCGTCAGGCTGGTCACGAACGAGCGCACGTTGAGGCGGTTGATCGGGACGGTCTTGGTCGGCGCTTTTCCCGGTTCGGTACACGCGCACTGATTGTCCGGGATGCGATAGGCCGTGCTCATCCAAAACCCATCGAATACCTTGTCGGTCACGGTAATGTCGGACAAATGCTTGACCCAGTAGGTGCCGTAGTAGCCGGGCACCACCAGGCGCAGTGGGTAGCCATTCAACATGGGCAGATCGGCACCGTTCATTTGCCAGGCAAGCATGACTTCGCCGTCGAGCGCATGGTCGATATTGAGCGCCTTCATGAAATCGGGTCCGTCGCCGACGGGCGGCGTGTCAAGGCCATTGAACGAGACCTGTACCGACCCGGCCTTGACGCCCGCCTTTTCCAGCACCTTGCGTAGCGGGACGCCAGTCCAGCGCGCGTTGCCCATAGCACCATTCGATAGCTGGCCGCCGTTGGCGCGCGGCGACAGGTGGCCGCGGCTGTTACCGGAACACTGGTTCACGGCAACCAGTTCGGTGGCGTCAGCCATTTGCTTAAGGTCGGCGAGCGAGAGCTCCAGCGGCGTATTGACATTGCCGCCGACTTTGAGACGGTAGGTTTGCGCATCAACTGCGGTGGGTATGCCACTCCAGTGATAGCGTACGAAGAACGCATCGTTGGGCGTGATCACTGATTCGTTGAACACACTGAACGGCGTTTCCAGCTGGGGCGGACGGGCGGTAAGCAGAATCAGTGGCCGCTTTTGGGGATAGGCGACCAGTTCGCGCTCGCCGTTTTCAAACGGCAGCGTGACATGGCCGGCTTCCGCCGCTAGCGCACTTAAGACCGGGCTGCCGAAAGCGGTGGCGGCACCGAGCGTGCTAGCCTGTCTCAGAAAGGAACGGCGCCGCAACGCCTCTGCGGTCAATACCAACGAGGTCTTCGCCATACGGGTCTCCGTTATTGTTGTGAAATTGGTCAGTGCTATACTGACACAGTTTTATCGCATTTTGCTTACGGCGCGCTGCTCAGTACGGTCTTCTGTGGATCGGCTGCAACGTCGCCTTCCATCACCAGGACGCGGCTCGCGGTGACAGCCTTGGAGTTCAGACTGTTGCTCACATCGCGCATTGGCCCGATCGCAGTGCCGTTTGCCATGCCCATGGGATTGGTCTTGAAACTGGCTACAGGTGTAGCTTGGCCAGTGACGTACACGCTATAAACGGTTTGTGGCCTGAGCTTGAACAGCGAGACTTCCAGCGAGTCCACCACGCCCAGGTTGCGCGCCACAACAAAACCCTTGGCCTCGCCGGCAGCGGGTTTGAGGGCGATGTTGATCGGCTCACTGTTGGCGCTGGGGACCAGGTTGGTAATGCCGTCGCCGTGCGGCACAGCGTTCGAGACATACACCAGTGCCTGCGGCGCCTGGCCGACCGGTACGCGCGCAATCACCTTGTTGCTCGCGCTGTCGATGACATCGACAGCGTCGCCGTTTTCCAGTCCCACATACAGACGGGTGCCGTCGTCGGAGGTCCAGATGCCGTGAGGCAGTGCTCCGGTCGGGATCGTTGCGACGAGCGTTGGCATGGCGTCGGTGGTGTACACCTTGACGACATTCTCGCCGCCGATCGTCACGTACGCACGGGTGCCGGCCGCAGTCTTGGCGAAGGCCAGGTGGTTAGTGATGAAACCGGTGTCGATAACGCCCTTTACTTCCAGGCTGGCAGTATCGATGCGCGTCACTTTGCCGGCATCCTTGTGCGTCATCCACATTTCCTTGAAGTCAGGGGTGAATTGCAGAAATGGCGAGAACGGGCTGACAACCTTGATGTGCTTGATGACCTTGTGCGACTTCATGTCGATCACGTCGACCACGGGGTTGAAACTGGAGACGACAAATGCCAGTTTGCCGCTTGGAAGGAACTGCACCATGCCGGGGCCCACGGTCGTTTCGATCCGCTTTTTCTCTTTGAAGGTGAGCGGGTCGATCACCGAGATGTAGTTCTCACCGCGTACCACGGCCCATACCTCGCGTCCATCCGCTGTAAAAAAGCCTTCATGCGGCGACCGACCGATGTAGGTGATGCCTTTGACCTTGTTGGTCGCCGTATCGATGAATGCTACCGAATTGGAACCGTTTGAAATGGCAATCAGGGTCTTGTGGTCGGGCGAAAAGCCCAGGCCATGCACATTGATCTCGCCCTTGTACAGCGGCGAGAGCACATCCGGGCGCTGGTTGCCCAGTTTGATTTGGCCGAGCAGCCTGTTGGTCGCAGGGTTGATCACCGAAACGGTATTGGTATTCTGGTCAGCGGTGTAGACGCGGTCTTGCGCGCCTGGAGCGGCAAACGCGGAGGCGGTGAGCAGGCTGCTGAGGGTCAACGAGAAAACGAAGTGACGGATTTGCATGATTATTCTTTCTTGGTGATCGAAGTGGGAGCAACTTTTTCCTGAACCGATTGGTAGCGCTGCAGCCAGGCCTGCATAATCTTGATTTCGTTTTGCTGTTCCGTGATGATGCCTTGGGCGACGTTGCGCAATTCAGGATCCTTGGTGGTGAGCAGCAGCGCCTTCGCCATATCGATTGCGCCCTGATGGTGCGGAATCATCATCGTCACGAAATCATGTTCCGCAACGCCATTCATTGGCGCGCGCTTCATGCCGTCATCCATGACGGCCATGGCATCGTCCATCAGCGCGGCAAACGGCTTGGCCGTGCTGGCGATAAATACGGGGGGCTTTGCCGCTGCCGACTGGCCATGATGGTGGGGCATGGCCTGTCCGAGCGCACTAGCGCCAATGAGGGCGGCAACGGCGAACGTGCCCAAGCGTCGATAATACAAAGGCCGGTTGATCAGGGTCATGACGGTTTCTCCAGTTGGTCGTACACGGCGGTGGCAACGCGCGCCAGTTCGGCCTTGTTAGTTCCAGCCGACAGCGCATAGCCGAATTTGCCGTCGATCCAATAAAACACATTCACCGGTCCCTCCTGTGCGAAGCGAAAACCCGTGTCCTTGTTGTGCGCCTGATCGGTCGACACGTACAAGGTGAGGCGCTGTCCGGTCGCGTCGTGGTACATGAACTGCGCCACCGCGCCCTGGGCGCCAGGCAGCAGGCGACCACCGATCAGCTCGTAGCCGAGTTTGCCCAGCCGGGGTGGCCGAATTGCGGTGCCGAGGCGTTTGGACAGCCACGCCACCAGTTGCTCTTCCTGGTCAGCCCCGATTTCCACCGGCCGCTTGACATCCGGGCTATAGACAACGTGGGCGATTGCGGCCTGATGGGCCAGGCCGGCAACGTACAGCGCCGGCCTGGCTTGCATGGAATCACCTTGGGCGTATTGAATCTCGCCTGCCTGCTGGCCATGCAGTAACCACCCTGTCGTGCCGCTGAACAGGGCGATGGCAAGACCGGCTACCAGCCGCTGCCATTGCCACTGGCGCGGTCGCGCTGCGCTTAAGCGCTCCGGCACCGCTTCGTCGAGCACGGGATTGAACAGCGCGCGCAGTTCTTCGTTTTGCGCTGTATAGGCGCGCAGCCGCTCCGCCTCTTCCGGGCGCTGCGCCAGATAGGCGTCGACTTCGAGTCGGCGCGCGGCAGGCAGCTTGCCGTCGACGAAGGCGTGCAAGTCGGCTTCCGTGATGGGTAGGGTATTCATTTGACCACCTTCAAGGGGGCGATGTACGCTCTCCCTTCCATATTCGCGCGCATTTTTTCACGCGCGCGCGCTAGGCGCGACATGACCGTACC
>JAJZRT010000373.1 GCA_021802595.1 Pseudomonadota bacterium | reverse complement strand
GTACACGCCACGTGGCGGAACGATCACAGCCGCTCTTACTGTTCGGGGCGGGTCGGTTGCGGTGAGCGTCTGCGATTCCGGCTGCGGCATCGAGGCGCGTCATCTTCCCTACATATTCCAGCGTTTCTACCGGGCTGATCCCGCGCGTTCCCACCACCCGGACGGCGCAGGCCTGGGTCTTGCCATCGTGAAGTCCATCGTCGATCTGCACGGCGGGGAAATCCGGATCGAAAGCGCGGTCGGCCATGGAACCACCGTCGTTTTGGAGTTTCCGCACGCCGGTCCCGCACTGGCCTGAAGGCACGCTGCACGGCGCTACCCTGCCGGTTACGCGGCGCTGCATGGCAGATAGCGCCCGCGGGCCGGCGAAGATGACAGCATTGTCATCTTCCGGTCAGGCAATGGTCAGCCGCCGGACTTTATACTGATACTGGCAATGCGGCCGCATGGAATGTATTTGCCATGCGCGACAGACATGACAGCGGAGGATTTTTCGGTGCGCTGCACCCGGCAAAGACCTGCCCACGCGCCTTGGGACGCCCTCACGGCGTTCCGGATGCTGACCCCCAGCGCCCCCATGCCGACGAGTACGCCAGGCCGGCTCACCGATGACCATGCCGGCAGCACCCGCACGCCGCGGTTCCAGTGCAAGACTTGCCTTAGCCGGACCAGAAGCTGGGTGGCTGCGGGATTGGCAGCCCTGGTGCTGTCCGGTTGTGCCCACTATCGCGCGCGTCCCCTGTCCGGGGCTGCGGTCGCTGAGGCGCTGAACGATCCGGCCCACGCCGCCCTGGTGCGGGAGGCCGCACGTCTGCGGATGGCACCACTGGCACCGATTCGCCTCGATTTTCGCCGGGCACTGTCGGCGCGCGAACTAGGCGTGATCGCGGTGCTCGCCAATCCTGACCTGATTACGCTGCGCGCGCGCGAGCGGGTTGCGACGGCGCAGGTATTTGCCGCCGGGCTGTTGCCGAATCCGGTCGTCACCGCCAGCGCGCTCAGTCCCTACGGATCAAGGCCTGCGGACACGACCACCGCGTACAATGGCGGGTTTCTTTGGGATCTGTCGCGCCTGTTCACCCGCCCGACCGTGCTGCGCATCGCACGTGAGTCTGCGCGTGCGACCGATTTTCAGGTGGCCTGGCGGGAATGGGCGGTGGCAAACCAGGCGCGGCTGCTGGCGACTCAGCTGTACTGGCTGGAGCGTTCGCACAACGTTGCCGATGTCGCGGCGCGCGCAGGACGCCGTTACGCCCGGCAGGTCGAAGCCGCAGCACGCGCCGGCGCGCTGTCTGCGGCGGACGCGGCGACCGCGCAGGCACTCGCGCTGGGGGCGCAGACGACGGCGGCAAGCTATGGCCGGCAGGTCCAGCGCACCCGGTTCGCGCTCAATGCTGTGCTCGGCTTGAACCCCGCAGACCGTCTGAGCCTCGCGCCTCCCGGCCCCATTCCTACGGCGCTGCCCGCGCCGGTGCAGCTGTTGCGTGCGGCGATGCACGAACGGCTCGACCTGGTGGCGCTGCGTGCGGCGTATGCAGCCTCCGAAAACCGCCTTGATCTCGCGGTGCTGCAGCAGTACCCGCAGATCGGAATCGGTATCGCCGCGGCCCGCGACACCTCCGGTGTGACCTCGGCAGGGTGGCAGATCAGTCTGACACTGCCGCTCAACGGCAATCGCGGCGCCATCGCGGTTGCCAGGGCCAGCCGCGCTGTCCTGTATCACGCTTACATGGCGCGGCTCGCGCACGACCGCTCGGACATCTACCGTCTGCGGGCGCTGTTCGCGGACGTCACCGATGAAATCATCCGGCTGCAGCCGCGCCAGCATGCCTTCGTTCATCTGCAGAAATCCGTGCTCGATGCGAGCGCCCGCGGCGCACTGGACGCGCGCGCGGCGCTGCTCATGGTACTCAGTGGTGCTCAGGCAAATGAGCGGTTCAACAACTTGCGGATGCTGCAGGCACAAAGCTATATCGATCTCATGGTCGCTAGCGGCGCACGGTGGCGGAGGCTCTGAATATGAAGCGTTGGTTTGTTCTGCTTGCCGGCATGCTGGCGGCGTCGGTTGCAACCGCGGCAACACTCTCTGTGACGACCGGCAATGTCGTCGTCAGGCGCTATCGCCCCCAGGTCACGGTGTTGGCAGAGGCGCAGAGCATGAACCGCATGGTGATAGACGCCCCGTTCTCGGGTGTCATGGCGGCGCTTCCGTTACCGCCAGGAACCGCGGCAAGCCGTGGCACGATCATTGCCCGCGTTTTTCCGCTCAGGCTGTCTGCCGAAGCGCAGGCCGCCACGGCCGATGTGCGCTCCACCCGCAGGGCCTATGAGCAAGCCAAGGTGCTCGAGCGCACCGGCCTGACGACCGCCGCCGGGCTCGATGCCGCGCGGGCACGGGCGCGTCATGCGCGCGCCGTACTGCAGGGGCTGAACGCGCGGCTTGCCCGCGGCGTGATCCGGGCACCTTTTGTCGGAACGGTCCGGTATGAAGTCCCGGCCGGCGCCTGGGTCAGCCCGGGTACCGCGATCGCCCGTCTTTCGGGCACAGGCGAGCTGTACCTGACGGCGCGCCTGACGCCGGGAATGGTGCAGCAGCTGAAGCCAGGCGCCGCGGTGCTGATTGCCGCGCGCGGCACGCGTTGGCCCGGGCAGATCTATGCCATCGGTCAGCGCGCCGGCCGGGGAGGATTGGTGACCGTCTACGCGCGTTGTTCGTGCCCCCTGCTTGCCGGGGAATTCGCCCGCCTGACTGTGCGCGGTGCCGGGCAGCCGGGACTGGCGGTGGTGCGCCGCGCCGTCGTGATGAATGCCGGCCAGGCGGTGGTCTACCGGATAACCGATGGCCGGGCGCGTCCGGTCGAGGTCAGCATTGTCCACACCACCCGCCGCTGGGCCTGGATCGCGGGTGCGGTATCCGCCGGCGATACAGTGATCGTCGCCGGCGCCGGAAGAGTGCGGGCTGGCACCGCGGTACGCGCAAGGCCCGGAATTCAAGCCAGGCAGTGAAACGCTATCTTCAATCGCTTTGGACGAACCGCTTCACGCTCGCGGTCGTGACGGTGTTTGTGCTTGCCGCGGGCTATGTCGCTTTTCGGGCGCTTCCCCGCAGCGTGTTTCCCAACGTCCAGTTTCCGCGCGTGTCGGTGCTCGTCAGCGACGGTTATCTGCCCGTCAAGATCATGCTGGTGCGCGTCACCCAGCCCCTGGAGCAGGCGGCCAAGGGTGTACCCGACGTCACGATCGTGCGTTCCAGCACCAGCCCCGGCCTGAGCAAGATTCACGTGTTTTTCAACTCCGCGGTGCGACCCAGCCGTGCCTTTCTCACGCTTCAGGCGCGGTTGGCCCAGGTGCCGCTGCCTGCAGGAGCGCATGTCACCACCCGGCTGATGATGCCCAGCATCTACCCGTTCGCCGAATATGCGCTGGTATCCAATCGTCTCAGCAGCAGCCAGATGATGCCGGTATACGCATTTTCGGTGAAGCCCAAGCTGCTTGACGTTCCGGGTGTCTACACCGTCCAGGGCATCGGCCGCGGCTGGACCCAGGTGCATGTCACGCTGAGCCCGAGGCGGCTCGCTAGCCGCGGGCTCAGCAGCGCCGACATTGTGCGTCTGCTGCAGGCGCACCAGGGGCCGTATTTTGCCGGTACGGTGAGCGCCTTTCACCAGCAGTTCCTGCTGACCGGCCATGGCCGGCCGCAATCGCTCGCGGGACTGCAGCGGTTGCCGGTGCCGGTGCGTGGCGGGATGGTTCCACTGGCGTCGCTCGGAAGCATCGGCGAAGGACCGCCGCCGCGTGTGCGCGGTGCTGCCGTCGCCGGGTGGCGACATGCGTTGCTCGTGGACATCGCAGCGCAGGCCGATGCGGACGTCGAGAGCGTGGCGCAGCAGGCGGCCCAGGTGGTTGCGCAGCTGCGTCAGTCGGCGCTTCCGGCTGGCGTGCACCTGGTAAAGGATTACGACTTCTCGCAGCTTATCCAGGAGAGCCTCGGCGATGTATGGAACGCCCTGTTGCTCGGAACCGTCATTACCTGGATCGTGCTGCTGCTGTTCCTGCGGCGTCTCGACACGGCCATCGCGACGGTGGTGATCGTGCCCCTGGCGCTCGCTGCGACACTGGTGGTCATGCATATTTTCGGTCTCGGCATCAATGTGATGACGCTCGGCGGCCTGACTGCGGCCATTGGTGTGCTTGTCGATCACGCGATTGTGGTTATGGAGCAGGCGTCGCACGCCGCGGGTCGGAATGCACAGGGGCACGAGCGCCGTGCCGCCGCGCTCGCGGCGGCAGGCACCGTTCTGCCGATGATGACCGTCGCCACCGCCACGTCGGCGCTGGTGTTCGTGCCGCTGGTCTTCCTCGCCGGAACGATCGGTCTGCTGTTCAAGCAGATGGCGATCGCGCTCGTCGGTGCCCTGGTGCTTTCGCAAGCCGTCGCGCTGACCATTACTCCGGTGCTGGCGGCAGCGTTGGCGCAGCGCGCACCGTCCGGCGGACGGACCTGGCGCTGGGCGCGTCAGCTGCGGATCGGATATGCACGCAGTCTCAGGCGCGCCTTGCGCAAACCGGGGTTGGCACTGCCGGTTGCGCTGGCGCTGGTACTGATTGCCGGTCTCGTGTTCTGGCACTTGCCCACGGCATTCCTGCCGGCGTGGGACGAAGGGCTGATTGCCGTGCCGTTCCGCACTCCGGTCGGACGTTCGGTCGCCGACACCCTGTCCGTGGGCCGCGGGCTCATGGCCATCGCGCAGCGCGACCCGACGGTGCGCACTGCTTCCCTGGTGGTTGGCCGGAGCCTCGCCAATCCGCGCGCCACCCCCAACAAGGGCGTCGCTGTTCTGGTCCTT
>JAJZRT010000372.1 GCA_021802595.1 Pseudomonadota bacterium | reverse complement strand
CGAGCACCAGGATGTTGACGTCGTAGGGCAGCGCCAGCACGTGGTCGAGGCCGCCGTAGCCGATGTCGTAGGCCCAGCCGTCGCCGCCGATGATCCACACCGAGCGGCGGATCAGCCATTCGGCGACGCTGGCAAGTTCCTTCGCGCGGGGGTGGATCGAGGCTGACAGCTTGTCGAGCAGCAGCGCGACGCGGCCGCGTTGTTCGACGATGCCGGCTTCCTCGCGCTGAGCGGCACCGACCAGCGCGGCGGCGAGGTCGCCGCCAATTTCCATGGCCATTTCCTGCACCAGCCGCTTCGCGTAGTCCATCAGCTGGTCGGCGGCCAGCCGCATGCCGAGGCCGAATTCGGCGTTGTCCTCGAACAGCGAATTGCTCCACGCCGGGCCGCGTCCGGCGCCGTTCACGGTGTAGGGCGTGCTCGGCAGGTTGCCGCCGTAGATCGACGAACAGCCGGTGGCGTTGGCGATCAGCATGCGGTCGCCGAAGAGCTGGGTGGCGAGGCGGATGTAGGGCGTCTCGCCGCAGCCGGCGCAGGCGCCGGAAAACTCGAACAGCGGATCGAGCAACATCGAGCCCGGGATGGTGCCGTGCTTCAGCAGGCCGCGGTCGAACTCGGGCAGACGCAGAAAAAAGGCCAGGTTGTCGCGTTCCTGATCGCGCAGCGGGTCGACCGGCGCCATGTTCACCGCACGCCGGCTGACGTTGGACTTGTCGTGGATCGGGCAGGCTTCGACGCAGTCGCCGCAGCCGGTGCAGTCCTCCGGCGCGACCTGATAGCTGATGTGGGTGCCGGCGGGAAATTCCTTGCTCTTCGCCGGTACGTGCTTGAAGGTGGGCGGGGCCTCCCGGGCGGACCCGGCTGCGAAGGCACGCGCGCGGATCGCGCTGTGCGGGCAGACGAACACGCACTTGCCGCACTGGGTGCAGAGATCGGCCTCCCACACGGGGATTTCGAGCGCGATGTTGCGCTTCTCGTATTGTGCGGTGCCAAGCGGATACGTGCCGTCGGCGGGCAGCCGCGACACCGGCAGGCGGTCGCCGTGGCCCTGGTAGATCGGCAGGGTGAGGTCTCGCACGAAGTCCGGGATCTCCCTCTCCCGCGATCGGGAGGGGGCCAGGGAGGGGGAAGGTTGTTGCGCCAAAGACTCCCTCTCCCCCAGCCCCTCTCCCGCTTGCGGGAGAGGGGAGAGGCTGACCTGATGCAAAGCCGCCAGCGTCATGTCGATCGCCTTGTAATTCAGTTCCACCAGTCGCCTGCTCTTCCGTCCGTAGGTCTTGTCGACCGCCTGCTTGATCGCGGCAATCGCGTCTTCCTTCGGCAGGATGCCGGAGATGGCGAAGAAGCAGGTCTGCATGATGGTGTTGATGCGCCGCCCCATGCCGGCCTCGGCCGCGACGGCGTAGGCGTCGATCGCCCACAGTCGCAAACGCCTGTCGCGAATCTGCGCCTGCATGTTCTGCGGCAGCGTATCCCACACTGCCTCCGGCGGAGCCGGCGTATTGAGCAGGAAGACGCCATCGGGCGCGGCATGCTCCAGCAGGTCGTAGCGATCGACGAACACCGGCTGGTGGCAGGCGACGAAGCCGGCCATGCCGGGTTCGACCAGATAGGCGGAGCGGATGGGCGCCGGACCGAAGCGCAGGTGCGACACGGTCACCGCACCAGACTTCTTCGAATCGTAGACGAAATAGCCCTGCGCCTGCAGGTCGGTGGCTTCGCCGAGGATCTTGATCGAGTTCTTGTTGGCCGACACCGTGCCGTCGGCGCCCAAGCCCCAGAACACGGCGTGCTGCAGCTGTCGCGCCGCGTCGGTGCGGAATCCTTCCTCCCACGGCAGGGAAAGGCGGGTGAGGTCGTCGTGGATTCCGACCGTGAACTGGCGCTTGCGATCTTTCACGGGCTTCAGCCCGTCGGAAGTCGGAGTCCCCTCGTGGGGTGTGGGCGCGGGGCTTTCCAATTCGTCGAACACCGCCTTCACCATGCCAGGGGTGAATTCCTTGCTCGCCAGACCGTAACGGCCGCCGATGACACGAGGCATCGCTCGCTGCGCGTCCGCTGCCGCCTGGGCCAATGCCGTGAGCACATCCTTGTACAGGGGCTCGCCGTCTGCCCCCGGCTCCTTGCAGCGATCGAGCACCGCAATGGATTTTGCCGTGGGTGGCAGCGCATCGAGCAGCACGTTCGGTGCAAACGGACGGTACAGCCGCACCTTCAGGACGCCCACTTTTTCGCCGCGGGCATTGAGATGCTCGACCGTCTCGTGCACGGTCTCGGCCCCGGAGCCCATCAGCACGATCACCCGTTCCGCATCCCTCGCACCGACATAGTCGAAGAGCCTGTAATGGCGTCCGGTGAGTTCGCCGAAGCGATCCATCGCATCCTGGACAATCTGCGGGAAGGCATCGTAGTAAGGATTGGCGCGCTCGCGCGACTGGAAGAACACGTCCGGGTTCTGCGAGGTACCGCGCAGCACCGGGTGTTCCGGCGACAGCGCACGCGTGCGATGCGCGGCGATCAGGTCAGGATCGAGCATGGCGCGCACGGTATCCGCCTCCACCGCGACGATCTTCGCCACTTCGTGCGAGGTGCGGAAGCCGTCGAAGAAATGGATCACCGGGATGCGCCCGGCCAGCGTCGCCGCCTGCGCGATCAGCGCAAGGTCCTGCGCCTCCTGCGGCGAGTTGGCGGCGAGCATGGCGCAGCCGGTGGCCCGGCAGGCCATGACGTCGGACTGGTCGCCGAAGATCGACAGCGCATGCGTCGCCAGCGTCCGTGCCGCCACATGCAGCACGAAAGGCGTCAACTCCCCGGCGATCTTGTAGAGGTTGGGGATCATCAGCAGCAGGCCCTGGCTGGCGGTGAAACTGGTCGCCAGCGCGCCAGAGGTGAGCGCGCCGTGCAGCGTGCCGGCCGCGCCGCCTTCCGACTGCATCTCGATGATCTTCGGTACCGCGCCCCACAGATTGGGCTTGCCCTGCGAGGCCCATTCGTCTGCCCACTCGCCCATGCTGGAGGTGGGCGTGATCGGATAAATGGCGATCACCTCGTTGCCAAGATAGGCCAGACGGGCAACAGCCTCGTTGCCATCGATGGTGAGGGTGGCTCCTGACGCTTTGGCGTCTTTAGAACCACGGCCAGCCCCTTGCGGGGGGAACGTGGTGGTCATGGCGATCGCTTACAGGATGAATTTATCCTTTATTCTAGCTGCGAAGTGCGAATGAGCCAGTGTCGCCATGACGCGGCGACCCTGAGACGATTGCGCATCCGGTACACTCGGCGTGCCAGGTTCCAGCGGAGAGCCCGCCGGTCCGTCCACGGTCCCCTGCCATGCCGCACAGCGTTGAACTCATCACCACGATCGCCGCCGCGTTCGGCCTGGCCCTGATATTCGGCTTCATGGCCCTGCGCCTGGAGCTGCCCACGCTGGTCGGCTATCTGCTGGCGGGCAGCATGTTCGGACTGTCGCTACCGTTGGCGCGCACGGTGGTGCTGCTGAAGACCTGGAAAGCCATGGCATGCTGGCAACGCCCAGCGGGCGCATCGCCGTGGGCTGGCTGGTGATGGAAGATCTGGTGAGGGTGCTGGTGTTGTTGCCGCCACTCGCGGGGATGACGGGGAGGAGCACTCCGGCTGCGGACACGCCATCGCTGCCGGCCACGCTGCTGGTCACGCTGTGCGCACCCCGGGCGAAGTGGTGCTGCTCATCGGCCTGATGCTGGTGGTAGGCGGCGTTTCTGCTGGTGCTGGCATTCCGCTACCCGCTCAATACCGCGCTGACCGTTTCGGCCAGCCTCGCGCAGATCGCCGAGTCGCTCGACGCGGCCGGGCAGCCCTATGAATCGCCCCGGCTTTGCGAGACACTTTCGAGCCGGTTGAAATACTGCTTTTCGAACCCTACCGGAGACAGCCGGTTTGCATGGCCATGCCGGCGCTTCGGGTTGTAGGACATCTCGATGTAATCGAATGCATCGCGCCGTGCTTCTTCCCGGTCGAAGCAGGTCCTGCGACGGATGCGCCCGCGTTTGAGCAACGGGAAGGAGCTCTCCGCCACGGCGGGGACGAGGCAGCCTTGCTGCGCCGCGGGCAGGCGGCCGAAGTGCTGGCGGGCGAACAGGAACGGGCGAACGGCATGGTGCGCCGGGTGAAAGAACATGCCCGTGCACATGCTGTCACGCACGGCTGAGCGCTGAGTCCCTGGCCTGCACGCAGCGTCGGCCCTCCTGGCACCGCGGCCCGGCGCAATCAGGGCAGATGGTCGGCCGATTCGAGTGGCGTGCGATGCGCCTGCTCGCTGTGCAGTTCGGGCTGGTACCAGCCGAGCTTCTCGCGCAGCTTGACCACGTTGCCGACGATGATGAGCGTGGGCGCCTTGAGTCCCGCCTGCTCGGCCAGCGCGGGCAGCGTGGTGAGGTCGCCGGTGATGACGCGCTGCGTCGGCAGGGTGCCATGCTGGATGATGGCGGCCGGGGTGTCGGCAGTCAGGCCATGCTTGATCAGCGCCTCGCACAGCATCGGCAGACCTTTCAGCCCCATGTAGATGACGATGGTCTGGTCCTTGCGCGCAATGCCTTCCCAGTTCATGTTGAAGGTGTTTTCCTTCAGATGCCCGGTGACGAAGGCGACCGACTGCGCGTAGTCGCGGTGGGTCAGCGGAATACCGGCGTAGGACGCCACGCCGGCGGCCGCGGTGATGCCCGGCACCACCTGGAACGGCACGCCGTGCTCGACGAGGGTCTCGATCTCCTCGCCGCCGCGGCCGAAGATGAAGGGATCGCCCCCCTTCAGGCGCAGCGTGCGCTTGCCCTCCTTGGCCAGGCGCACCAGCATGAGGTTGATTTCTTCCTGCGGCACGGCATGGT
>JAJZRT010000371.1 GCA_021802595.1 Pseudomonadota bacterium | reverse complement strand
CCGAAGAACATGACCTGGGCGAACAGCGGCGCATGGTCGATGACCAGGCGGGGCAGGATCATCTGCGGATCGGCGTCGATCAGGCCCTTGACCATGGTGGGATCGATCAGCGTCGCCGAGTAGGCGAGAAACATCGGCACGAAGGCGAACACGAAATACAGGCTGCCGCCGAACACCGAGCCCCACACGGCGATCTTCTCGGTCTTCGCCGACTGGACGCGCTGGAACACGTCCTGCTGCGGAATGGAGCCGAGCATCATGGTGATCCAGGCGGCGGTAAAGCCGATCACTTCCTTGAGATCGAGGGCTGGCCAGAAATCGAACTTGCCAGCCTGCGCGGCGTGACTGACCACGACGCCGACGCCCCCCACCATGCCGCTCACCTCGCCGCCGATCCACAGCATGCCCAGCATGATCACGATCATCTGCAGGAAGTCGGTGATGGCCACGGCCCACATGCCGCCGAACAGAGTGTAGATGAGAATGGTCGACGAGCCGATCAGCATGCCGTTCAGCTTGCTGATTTCGCCGCCGGATACCACGTTGAAGACCAGGCCCAGCGCGGTGATCTGGGCGCCGACCCAACCGAGGTAGGAGATCACGATGGCGATGGTCGTGAGCGCCTCCACGCTCCGCCCATAGCGCTTCTTGTAGAAATCGCCGATGGTGAGCAGGTTCAGGCGATAGAGCGGCGCGGCGAAGAAGAGGCCGACCAGGATCAGGCACAGCGCGGCGCCGAAGGGATCGGCCACGACACCGTGCAGGCCTTCCTGCAGGAAGGTCGCCGGGATGCCGAGCACGGTCTCGGAGCCGAACCAGGTGGCGAACACGGTGGCGGTGACCATGTAGAAGGGCAGATGTCGCCCGGCGATGGCGAAGTCCTTGGTGTTGTGCACCCGCGTGGCGGCCCACAGGCCGATGCCGACCGACACGACCCAGTACAAGACGACGAACCAGAAGAGCATGGCGAGTCCTTTTATAAAGTGGTGTGCCCCAGCAAGGCAAGCGTGACGACCAGTGCGGCAAGGGCGGCGGTCAGCGCCGCCAGCCAGCGATTACGCGTCTGCTGCTGCCGCAGCATCAGCGTGAGGCCCGCTTCCAGCTGGGTGAGCCGGTTCTCGTTCAGCGCATGGAAGGCAAGGCGCGGCAGCTGCGGCAGCAGCACCGCCCACTTCGGCACTTCGGTCTGGAGGTTTTTCATCAGCGCGCGCCAGCCGACCTGCTCGTTCATCCAGCGCTCGAGGAAGGGCTTGGCGGTCTTCCACAGGTCGAGGTCCGGGTCGAGCTGCCGGCCGAGGCCTTCGATATTCAGCAGCGTCTTCTGCAACAAGACCAGCTGCGGCTGGATTTCGACGTTGAAGCGGCGCGACGCCTGGAACAGCTGCAAGAGCACGCGGCCGAAGGAAATCTCCTTCAGCGGGCGGTCGAACACCGGCTCGCACACCGCGCGCACCGCGGCTTCCAGTTCGTCGATGCGGGTGTCGGCCGGCACCCAGCCGGATTCCAGGTGCGCTAGCGCCACCCCCTTGTAGTCGCGGCGGAAGAAGGCGAGGAAGTTGCGCGCGAGGTACTGTTTGTCGACCTCGGTGAGCGTGCCCATGATGCCGAAGTCGAGCGCGATGTACTGCTCGGAACCGGGACGCACCAGGATGTTGCCGGGGTGCATGTCGGCGTGGAAGAAACCGTCACGGAACACCTGGGTGAAAAAGATTTCGACGCCGGTGGCGGCAAGCTTCGGAATGTTCACGCCGGAGTCCCGCAGGCGCCCGATCTGGCTCACCGGGATGCCGTCCATGCGGTCCATCACCATCGCGTCGCGGCCGCAGTAGTCCCAGTACACCTCGGGCACCATCAGCAGCGGCGAATCCTTGAAGTTGCGCCGCAGTTGCGAGCAGTTGGCCGCCTCGCGCATCAGGTCGAGTTCGTCGGCCAGGTGCTTTTCGAATTCGCCGACCACGTCGCGCGGGCGCAGGCGCTTGCCATCGGCGAAGAGCTTTTCGATCAGGCCGGCGGCGGCATACAGCAGCGACACGTCGTGCGCAATCACCGGCGCGATGCCGGGACGCAGCACCTTCACCGCGACGGCGGTGCCGTCGTGCAGGCGGGCGAAGTGCACCTGCGCCACCGAGGCCGAGGCGACCGGGGTGGCGTCGAACTCGGCAAAGACTTCCGACAGCGGTTTCTTGTACGCCGTTTCCAGGGTGGCGATGGCCTCGACAGAAGGAAACGGCGGCACCCGGTCCTGCAGCTGGGCGAGCTCGTCGGCGATGTCGAGCGGCACCAGGTCGCGCCGGGTCGACAGCATCTGCCCGAACTTGACGAAGATCGGCCCCAGCGCCTCCAGCGCGCGGCGCAGCCGCACCCCGCGCGGCTCGGAAAGCGGGCGCCAGAACAGGGTGACGCGCACCAGCCAGCGCAGCGGGCGCACCCGCTCGTGGCCGAGGAAGAACTCCTCCAGCCCGTAGCGCAGGCCGACCGAGAGAATGCGGGCGAGGCGCAACAGCTTCATGCGTCGCGGGTTTCCCGTTGCTTGAGGCGGGCTTCCAGCCGTGCCACGTCGTCGGCGAGCGTGTCGACCTCGCGGTTGAAGCGTGCAACGTCGACCCCGCGCGCCATCAGTTCGGCTTCCTCGATCAGGTATTCGCTGGCGTTGCGCCCGAGCGCGGAGAAGGTGTGGGCAAGGCCCGCGAGCGCATCGCGCCCGAGCGCATGCAGGCGGTGCGCGGCCGCGTCGCCGACGAGCGGTGCAAGGTCGGCTTCGACGTCCCATTCCAGATGCTTGAACACACGATCGAGCGTGGCGAGCAGCGCGGCGTCGCCGCGGTAGTCGGCGTCGCGCAGCGCGTCGCGGCCGAAGAACGGCAGGCGGGTGAGGAGTGCGGCGGTGGGGCGGATGACGGCGTCGGGGGCGTCGATCACGGCTTCGGAAAAATAGCCGTCGTCGGCGATGCGGAAATCGAATTGCGCGAGCGTCAGGTCGAAGCGCACGCTCGCGCCCGCATGCCTGGCGAGCGCTTCGGCCGCGCCGGGCGACTGCCGCAGCAGGTGGTTGAGGCTGCGCTCGAAGAGGGCTTCAGCGATCAAACCTTGAAGCCCTTGTGCAGGGCCACCACGCCCGCCGTCAGGTTGTGGTAGCCGACCTTGGCAAATCCGGCGGTTTCCATCATCGCCTTGAGTTCTTCCTGGCCGGGGTGCATGCGGATCGATTCGGCCAGGTACTGGTAGCTGGCGGCGTCCCTGGCGACCAGCTTGCCCATCAGGGGCAGCAGCTTGAAGGAATACAGGTCGTAGGCGGGTTCCAGCGGCTTCCACACCTTGGAAAACTCCAGCACCAGCAGCCGCCCGCCGGGCTTCAGCACGCGGTGCATCTCGGCCAGCGCCTGGTCCTTGTGCGTCATGTTGCGCAGGCCGAAGGCCACGGATACGCAATCGAAATAATTGTCGGGGAAGGGCAAGCGTTCGCCGTCGCACTGCACCGCGGGCGGCGTTTTACCCTCGTTCAGCATGCGGTCGCGCCCTTCGCGCAGCATGGAGAAGTTGATGTCGGTGAGCAGCACGGTGCCGGTTTCGCCGACTTCCTTCAGGAACAGGCGGGTCAGGTCGGCGGTGCCGCCGGCGACGTCGAGCACGCGCATCCCCGGCCGCAGGCCCGCCTGCGCCACGGCGAAACGCTTCCACAGCCGGTGCAGGCCGCCCGACATGAGGTCGTTCATGATGTCGTATTGCGCGGCGACGGAATGAAAGACCTCGGCTACCTTGGCGGCTTTTTCGGATTCGGCAACCTGCTGGTAGCCGAAATGGGTGGTTTTATCCATGGCAGACGGGGCGAAAGGTGACGCCGGAATTCTACCAGCGCACGGGCTGGCGCGGATTCCGGCGGACCGTCCGGTGTCATAAATCAGTCATACTGCTGTCATAGTATGGCCACCATCCAAAACAAGTTGGAATCACCATGGCTGCCAATATCTTGCTGGTCGAAGACGAACCCGGAATCCAGGAATTGCTGAAGTTCAACCTGGCGCAGGCCGGCCATCAGGTCACCGCAGCCGGCGACGCCGAGCACGCGCTGAAATTCCTCAAGAACACGCTGCCCGACGTCATCCTGCTCGACTGGATGCTGCCCGGCATGTCGGGGATCGACCTGTGCAAGCGCCTGCGCAGCGACGAGCGCTACCAGCCGATTCCCATCATCATGCTGACCGCGCGCGGCGAGGAACGCGACAAGGTGCTGGGGCTCGACACCGGCGCCGACGATTACATCACCAAGCCGTTCTCGCCGCGTGAACTGGTGTCGCGCATCAAGGCCGTGCTGCGCCGTCGCGCGCCGCAGATGACCGACGAGCCGGTGGAGATCAACGGCCTGAAACTCGACCCCACCAGCCATCGCGTGCAGGGCAAGGGCCAGGCGCTGGAACTGGGGCCGACCGAATTCCGCCTGCTGCACTTCTTCATGACCCACCCCGAGCGCGTCTATTCGCGCACCCAACTGCTCGACCAGGTATGGGGCGACGACGTGTTCGTGGAAGAGCGTACGGTCGACGTCCACATCCGCCGCCTGCGCCTGGCGCTGGAACCGTCCGGCCACGCCGAACTGATCCAGACCGTGCGCGGCTCGGGCTACCGCTTTTCGGCCGACGTGGGATAATCCGGCCACCGGGTTTTTGGGCAGATAAGCATGGGTTTCTGGTGGCGTCCGCTCAGCGTGCTGGCCAGCGTGTTGCTGGTGGCGCTGGTTCTTTGGGCGGGGTCCGGCTGGGTGGCTGCGCTGGGATTCCTGGCCGGCGTTCAGGCCTTCGTCATGCTGCGCCGTCTGTGGCAGGAATTCCGCCTGGCGCGCTGGCTTGAAAATCCGGACGAAGTCGA
>JAJZRT010000370.1 GCA_021802595.1 Pseudomonadota bacterium | reverse complement strand
GTAGGGTTTTATCGGAGCCCGGTTTTTAATTTCCTTGCCGGGCGGCTTTGTGTCGCCTTTGGGCCCCGGCACATCGTCAAAGGCCACGCGCTACCTGGCGCGCCGAAGTTGACTCCGTCGCAACTCCGGGCGCTTGCACTCTGTGAGGAAATCGCGGAGGAGCAGCACTTCGAAATGGATTTTCGGCCAGGCGACGCACAGTTTCTTAACAATTATGTGGTGCTCCATACACGTACGGCGTACACGGACTGGCCAGAGGCCGACAGGAGGCGACTGCTCTGGCGACTATGGCTGCTAGATCCGAGCATCCGGCCCGCGACAGATTATGTAAGGCAGTGGAGTGCAGGAGTAAGGCTAGAAAAGACAGTCGAACGGATTGTTCTGTAGCTTTCTGCGCAGAGTAAGCGCCCTTGATGCGTGGGGCGAAGCTGTATGGCAGCGGTGAGAGACAAGAGCGCGTCGAACGCGCAAATAGGAGACGCAATGAAAGTCCTCAACCTCAGAGTCCGAGAAGCCTTTGTAGTTGCGATTTTCTTTCTTTATATGGTGATAAATTTTGCGGATAAAGCCGTAATTGGTATTGTCGCTGTACCAGTGATGCGCGACCTGCATCTGACCCCCGCAGAATTTGGCATGGTCGCGAGTAGTTTTTTTCTCTTATATTCCCTTTCGGGCGTAGCCTTTGGATTTCTGGCCAATCATTTTAAGGCAAAGGCGTTAATCATAATACTTGCGTTGATTTGGGCGCTAACACAGTTTCCAATTGCATGGTGGCCCTATCTGCCGGTCCTGGTCGGATGCCGTATTTTACTTGGCGTGGGAGAGGGGCCTGCATACCCTGTCGCAATACATGCTGCCTACAAGTGGTTTCCCGACAAAAGGAGAAATCTGGTCAGCTCAATTATCGCGCAGGGCGCTCCAGCCGGGGTGGTTATCGCGGCGCCGCTCCTTAGCATATTGCTGGTTAAATATGGCTGGCGATCTGCATTCATTGCTCTCGGTGTGGTGGGACTTCTCTGGGTGCTAGTTTGGGCTGTCATGGGCGCTGAAGGAACTCAAGGTGACGATTTGGGCCCCGGGTCGCTGGCAACCTCTCATGATCGGAGCAACGTCTCGGCGCGGGTGCCCTACGCTCTGCTATTGCGGGATCCGAGCGTTTTGGGGACGATCGTGGCATCGTTTGCGTGCTATTGGATATTGACCATGGGATTAACCTGGTTGCCACCATATCTCCGGGTCGGGCTTGGCTATAGTGTTATTAATACCGGTTGGCTGGTTTCGATTATTATGGGAGCCAGCATACCGCTGCAGATTGGGGCTGCATGGGCGTCGCAAAGGGCATTGCAGAAGGGAGTTTCTTCACGCATCGCACGCGGCGGCGTGTTAGGTGGTTTTGTGGGGGTTGGTGGCATTTGCGTCATACTCGCAATGTTGGTCAATGTGGCGGCGCCGTTGCGAATTAGCTTGATTGCGCTTGGATTTGCGCTGCCGCTTGTCGCCTTTGGAATTGGGCCTGCGATCATAGCGGAAGTTACTCCCGCGCCACAGCGCGGAGCCCTACTAGCGATTAATAACTCCGTCGCGACGCTCGCAGGGCTGATTGCGCCGGCGGTTACGGGTTGGATCATTCAGGGGCAATCGACTCCTGGGCTTGGCTATGTGGCGGGCTATTTGTGCGCTGGAGCGATCCTCCTACTCGGTGGAGTGACGTCTCTTCTTTTGATAAACCCTGCGATTAGTCAGATGCGGCTTTCGAGGTTTCGGACAGCGTTGCGCCCTGCCTGAGAGTTGGTTGAAGTCACGCTAGGCAACGGCTGTTGCTAATTCGATCGAGGCGGCGGCAAGGGTGCTAGTGCTCATGTGTCGCGCTGGATTCCAGGGCTGTTTCTGGTAGCAGGGCCCCGTTGAGCCGTAGGGGCACGGCGGCAGCGTGGGTAGGCATCTTGTCAGCGTGGCTGTGGTCGGGGGGCGCTGGGGGCGGTGCCCTCATGGCACGAGCTTTAGGGATGGTGTTCAAAAAGGTCCCGCAGCCCCTGGCGCCGTGACGATGCGGCCAGGACAATGTGTCCATGAAACAAGCGGACCTTGGCCTGGACCTGACGAGCCGCAAGACCCGAAGGGGCAAGTTCCTGGACGAGATGGAGCGCGTGGTGCCGTGGGCGCAGCTGCTGGCGCTGATCGAGCCGCACGCGCCGCGCAAGGAGCGAGGCCGCCCGCCGTTCGGTGCCGAGGTGATGCTGCGCATTCACTTCCTGCAGCAATGGTTCGGGCTGTCGGACGTGGCGATGGAAGAGGCACTGTTCGACGTTCCGCTGTACCGCCAGTTCGCCCGCCTGGGCGGCATGAACCGCCTGCCCGACCGCGTGAGCATCCTGCGCTTTCGGCATCTGCTGGAGCAGCACGAGTTGGCCCCGAAGATGCTGGAGGCGGTGAATGCGACGCTGGCGGCCAAGGGGCTGATGCTCAAGGAAGGCACGGCGGTGGACGCCTCGCTAATCGCAGCGCCCAGCTCGACGAAGAACAGCACGGGCACGCGCGATCCCGAGATGCACCAGACCAAGAAGGGCAACCAGTGGTACTTCGGGATGAAGTGCCACATCGGCGTGGACGCCGACAGCGGCCTGGTCCACACGGTGATCGGCACGCCGGCCAACATCAACGACGTGACCCAGGCGCACGCGCTGGTGCATGGCGAGGAAGCCGACGTGTTCGCCGATGCCGGCTACTAGGGCGTCGACAAGCGAGACGACACACGAAGCGTTCGGGCGCACTGGCATGTCGTGCTACGGCCCGGATTGCGCAGGCTGCTCGACGGGACCCACACGGAGGACGCGATCGCCGAACAGACGGAGCAGCTCAAGGCGAGCATTCCCGCCAAGGTCGAGCATCCGTTCCGCGTGATCAAGCGCCAGTTCGGCCACATCAAGGTGCGCTATCGCGGTCTGGCGAAGAATACCGCGCAGCTGCGCATGCTGTTCGCATTGTCCACCCTGTGGATGGCACGCCGATAACTGATGGCCGCGCAGGGATGAGTGCGTCCGCAGTCAGCGAAAGCGGCCTGCGGCGGGCTCAAGACGCCCTCCGCGGGGCGCATCCCGGCGCGCAAATCGCTCACAGCCGCTGACGGGAATCATCTCGCGACCTGGTCGCGTCCCGCGACGTGGTGTAGGTCCACAGCCCGGACAGGCTGAGCTACACGGTACTCAGCGTGCCACAGCGGACAGCCGAGTCGGGGCAGTATCGCAGAGCGACTGAAGGCCTTCAAGCTAATGGGATGGGTGCCCCCACCCGCCGCCGCATCGTGCCACAGTACGTCGACGGGTTTGGACTCAACCAGTTGACAAGGAGCTTCTGCGATGAACATCACCACGATCGGCATCGATTTGGCGAAGAACGTGTTCGCTGTCCACGGCATGGATGCGCAGGGTCATACCGTGCTCAAGAAGCTGCTTCGACGGGATCAGTTGACGAACTTCTTCGCCAACGTTCCTACGTGCCGGGTCGGCATGGAAGCGTGCGGCGGAGCCCACCACTGGGCCAGGCAGTTGCAAGCACTCGGGCATGACGTCCGACTGATCGCACCGCAGTTCGTCAAGCCGTTTGTCAAGAGCAACAAGAATGACGCAGCTGATGCGCAGGCCATCTGCGAAGCGGTGGCGCGACCCAGCATGCGTTTCGTGCCTGTAAAGACGCTCGAGCAGCAGTCAATCCTAGCGCTGCACCGTGCGCGGCAAGGGTTCGTCGAAGCACGTACTGCCCAGGCAAACCAGATTCGTGGCCTTCTCGCTGAGTTCGGATTGATTCTGCCGCAGGGCATCGTGCATGTTCGGGAGCGTGTACCAAATCTCGTGGACGAGCATCGAGACGAACTTCCGGGCCCGTTCGTCGAACTCATCTCGGCGTTGTTGGACCACTTCAGGATGCTTGATGTCCAGGCCCGCTCGCTGGAGAAGAACATCGAGCGCTGGGCGAAGGAGCAAGATGATTGCCGCCGGCTGCAGACGGTGCCAGGTCTTGGGCCGATCACCGCCAGCGCGTTGGTGGCGAGCATCGGCAACGCCAGCGCATTTACATCCGGACGGCAACTGGCCGCCTGGCTTGGTTTGGTCCCCCGACAACATTCCAGCGGCGGCAAGAACATGCTTCTCGGGATGAGCAAACGAGGCGACAGCTACCTCCGTACGTTGCTTATCCACGGCGCGCGTGCAGTCATCCACGCCATCCAGCGTAGGCCGCCGGCGCATGGTTGGATTCAATCCCTACTCGGGCGCCGCCACGCCAACGTAGCTGCGGTCGCGCTCGCGAACAAGAACGCGCGGATCGTCTGGGCCCTGCTGACGCACGGGCGAAGCTATATGCCCGGGTTCGAGCCGGTGCCGATGCAAGGGTGAGCGCCATGCGAGGCCGCACTCCAAACGCCTCTGCTTGGTGGTGGAGCCCGGCCAGCCGGGCTCCACCACCAAGCCCCAGCACAACCCGCGTGTAACACACGTAGTGGCGATGTCGACGTATGCAGTGGTTTCTTCAACGATTGCTTCAGGCGATCAAGCGGTGATGGCGGAACAGGTCAGACCGGGGTTGGTCCAATCTGATATATGCAGTGAGCGCGAAGCTCGACAAGTTGTTCAGACTCCGACCCGCGGATTCCATCAGGGCCCGAGGCAATGTTCGCCTGCGAGGCCGGATGTATGGCTGCAATCGACTCATGTCCAACCGTCTCAGTTTGAAAGCCTTGCAAGCCGGGGGCACCCATGTATGCATGTATCGGCGATTCAGCGACCACTCGTCGTTCTGCTCCAGCATCATGGCGCCGACCAGGCGGGTGATGGCCGCGTCGTTGGGGAATATGCCCACGACGTTGGTGCGGCGCT
>JAJZRT010000369.1 GCA_021802595.1 Pseudomonadota bacterium | reverse complement strand
CTGCTTCTGCAGGGCTGGATCATCCTCGACGATCAGCAGGCTGCGGGGTTTTCCCGTCGTCATGTGTTCTCCAGTTGCTTGAGGTCGGATGCCCTGGATACCTCGATCAGCGGCAGTTTGATCAAGAATCGGGTACCGGAATTCTCCTTGCTTTCCACGCGAATGTCACCACCGAGTTCCTGCACGTACTGGCGGCTTTCATAGGCACCGATCCCCATCCCCGCCTGCTTGGTCGTCTGGAAGGGTTTGAACAGGCGTTCGCGCATGAACTCGGGCGACATGCCGCGACCCGTATCGCCGACTTCCACGATCGCCATGCTGCCCTCGCGGCCGATGTCGATCCAGACCCTGCCGTCCTGCGGTGTGGCGTCCAGGGCGTTCTGGACCAGATGGCCGATGACGCGTTCGATGCGCTCCTCGTGCCCGCGGGCGACAACCGGAGCGCGGATGTTGATATCAATGGCCGGCAGTTGCGGGGCCTTCGACTTCTTCACGCGCTGGGCGACAATTTCCAGATCGACGCCGACGCCGGTACCGCCATCGGCGGGTTTCGATCCCTCGCGCAACTGCATCATCAGCTGTTTCATGCGATCCACCGAGTGGCTGACCGTTTCGAGCATGTCGCGCTGGAATTCCGGGTTGTCGGCATGGCGTTCGGCGTTCTTCACCATCAGCGAGAGCTGTGTGACGATGTTTTTCAAATCATGCACGACAAAGGCCGACATCTTGTTGAATGCTTCGAACTTGCGCGCATCGAGCAGCGCCTCGGTAGCCTGAATTTGCGCCAGGAAAGTGGCGGCCTGGCGGCCGGCCGTGCGCAGCAGGTCATTGACCTCCCAGTTGATGTCGAGCGGTGCGCGCGACGTCGTCAGCACGACGAAGCCGACGATGCCGCTCGACAGGTTGAGCGGCACGACGAGCCAGGCATTGGGCGTATCGACGAGCCAATCCGGCAGCGTGAGATTCTGATAGCGTCCGGGGCGGTGCCGGTATTCCTCGAGGTCGACGACCCAGCCGCTGGCATTCAGGAAGCTGAGCAATGAGCTGTCGGCGCTTTCCCGGGCTGGGCAGGCGGGCAGGTTCCAGCGCGCGCTTTGGGAGAACCACTGCCCCTCCGCATCGCGCAGCCACAGGACACCGGCCGGACTTTCCACCATGTCGGCAAGGCCGCGAATGACCTGCTGTCCGACCTGTTGGGCATTCTCTCCGGAAGAGAGCGTGCGGGTGAACTTGAGCCATTCTTCCCGGTAATCGTAGCGGTAGCGAAAAAAGTGCTTGCCGACCAGCACCTTGAGTCGGGCGCGCATGCTGCCGGAAAGCATGAAAATCAGCAGCAGCAGCAGGGCTGCAAACAGTACGGCGATTTGCAGGGCGCCGCCCCAGCTGCCGCCGAGATAGCGCACGTAATAGCCGGCGGCGGAAGCGATCAGCAGATAGCTGCCCGCGACGGCCAGCGAGGTGGTCTGGAATGCCGCCGTCTGGGAAACGGCGACGCGCAATTTGCGCGCCCGCGTCCGGTAGATGGTCAGAATGATGAGTGGCAATACGAGCGCATAGGCAAGGCCGCGTACCGTGAATGCGTCGAGGTCGATCTGGTTGAACAGCAGCGTGGTCGAATGGAAATAGAGGTCGAAGCCGAATGTCGCGGTCAGGCCGATGCCGAGGGGCTTGATGTTCCAGCGCGAATCCGCCGAGGTGTTGCGGAAGAGTTGCTCGATCAGGACCAGGCCGAAGATGGTTTGCGCCAGGGCGGCGTATTGGCTGCCGCGAACCAGTGCTTCCGATGGGTTGGGGTCTGCCGCGAGCAGGGCCTGCAACGCCAGCCCGAGGGCAATGATGGCACCGCCGATGATGTACGGCCACCGTACCTTGAGGGGTATGGCCGGGCCGCTCTGCACCCGGGCAGTGCGCAGCAGGATGATGGCAAAGGCATACCAGGCACCGTAGCGCAGACTGTCGAAAACCTGCTGGGCAATGGCTACATAAGTAGCAGGCTTGAAGGCAAGCAGGAATCCTTCGGCAGCCCACAAGGCGGTGAACGCCATGGCAAAAAGCAGGGTGATGTCGACCGGGTCGCGCAGGTTGCCATGCCGCCAACGCAGCAAATGCAGGGAGAAAGCCAGGTAGCTGATTGCCGCGATGCCATAGCTCCAGAGGGGGGCGGTCGAGAGCGAGGTTTCCATCGTTCAGGCCGCCCTGCCCCGTTGCCAGTTGACCATGAAGCTTCCCCGGTTCCGATACTGCGGGTGATGCGCAAGCCACTCCTTGATGCGGGGCAGCGCGTGGCGATGCCCCGCAGCGGCGATTTCGCGCATCTTTCCCCAGTCGAGGAAATCGAAATCGTCGAGCGGAGGGTTCAGGTAAAGGTCGGCCAGCTTGCGGGCGTGTTGCATTTCCTTGCGACTCGCCATGGTAGTGATCTGCATGATGACACGGGACAGGGTGGGGGCTGCTTTGGGAGGCCTGCCGGGCGTCAGCCGGTCCCTGAGGTATTCGATGCTGCCCGGAATCGTCGCATGTTGGGCGCCCTGAATGGCATCGACTGCAAGGTCGACGGCGATGATGGCGCCGCGCATCCGTTCGCGCATGACATCGATGGGCAGATTGTTCAGGACGCCGCCATCGACCAGCAAATGGCCATTCTCGATGCAGGGCGGCAGGATGGCGGGCAATGATACGCTGGCGCGAATGGCCTGCCACAGGGGGCCGCGATCATGGACGCGGACCTGGCTGGTCGAGAGATCGCTGGATACTGCAAAAAACGGCAGCCAGAGATCCTCGATGTCCATCGGCAGATGCCGCTGCAGGACCTGGTTGAGATGCTCGCCGCGCACCAGCGACATGATCGGCAGGGCGTAATCGCCGAGCGGGTCTTCGCAGGTAAAGGCCACGCGATGCTCGGCGAAGCTGTCGGCATCGCTTTGGCCGCGCGCGACGCCGGTGGCGGCCAGCGCCCCGAAACTGGCGCCGCCCACCGCATCGATGGCGATGCCGGCCTCGTGAAGCGCGCGGATGACGCCCAGGTGAGCGAACCCGCGCGCGCCTCCGCCGGCCAGGGTGAGGGCGACCGCGTTGCCCGAGAGAAAGCGGGCAACGCGCGCCATGTCCATCTCGTTGCCGCGGCGGATATGGTGATGCCGATCCGTCTTGCGGACGGCGAGCCAGTTGCGGGTTTGATGGGGAACGGCATTGCCGGCATGGGCGAGCACCAGCTCGATGTCGGCATGATGGCATCTGGTCGCTGCCTTGGCGAACAACCATTCTTCCAGTTCCGTAGGCGCCGCTGGCGTCGCGGCGTCGGCCAGCAGCACGATCTTGTCGGCATAGCCCTGGCAGATGCGGTTCCAGGCGCTTGGTTCGGCGTCGGCGGCGAGCAGCAAATAGTCGTAGTCATGCTCGGCGACATCGAGGGCACGCCCGTAGTTGTCGTTGTCAGGGGGGCCGAAACGTCGTTCGGCTGCGCGTGAGTCCAAGTGCAACACCGGGCCGAAACGTAGCAGCTGGCGCTCTAGCGACTGGCAAAACCGCTCCATTCCGGCACTCCCGTGGAGCGGCACGATCATCAGGATCCGCGCGCCGCTGCGGCGGGCGATGTGTCCGCTGCCGCCGGTCAGGCGGGAGATGATCATGCGTGCAATGTTCGAGAACGCCTGCGGCTGGCGCGCCACCAGATCATCGATGTCCGCTCGGGCAATCGCGGCGAGCGCCGTGTCGCGCACCGCACTGATGGTCGCGGCCCTGCCGGCGCCGGAAAACAGCGCGATCTCCCCGACGACATCGCCTGGCTGGGGATAGGCGACGATGCGTTGTCTGCCTTCCGGGTCGGCGACCCGGACCGCGAGACGGCCTGTGAGCACCACATGCAGGCAGTTCCCTGACTCGCCTTGACGATAGAGGACATCGCCCGCCTGAATGCGGACCTGCCGGGTCTGGGTCAGCAGCCGGATCGCGGTTGCGTCATCGAGGGTGCCGCACAGGCGGTCAAGTGTCTCCCTGACCATGCCGTGGTAGGCATGAGATAAAGAACCGCTGTTGTCTTGCTCTGGGGTCATGCCGAATGCCGGTAACAGGCTGGGCGAGAAGCTTCGTCCGGCAGCGGGCTGAAGTCCGACGGCTTTCTAAGGAGCCGGTAAGCCGAGTCGGAAGCGAACAAGCCCGGGGCTTGCAAAGATGCTGCGGTGGCGAGGCGGTCGAGTTCGTCGAGGGGCGTGCCGAACAAGTCGAGATTCAGGCGTTCCGGTTGCACCAGTCCCATCGTGACCGCTCCGTGGTGCAGGATGCCGCGCAAGGAGGAGATCCGGTGTCCGTGGTCCTTGAAGAAAGTGGCGATTTCCAGAAAGGCCGCGCAGGCGTCATCGGGGCCGGATGGACTCCGGCTGGCAGCAAGCGCCTGACTGCCGAAACTCTTGATCAGTTCGACGCCATGGCGGGCGAGGATTCTGTCGGAGACGAGCAGGGCGTCCTGCATTCCTTCCAGGCCGGGTGGGCTCTTGTCGTCCGTACGGAAATCGAGCAGCAGCACTGTGGCGTCTTCGATCCGCTCAGGTACGAATTCTCCTGTACCAGCCATTTTTTGCGCCGCGCTGGCGGGCAGGACCGCCAGCAAGGCCTGCTCGGCCATCGCTTGCGCCGAACTCGCCGAGTCGGAACGTGCCTGAAACTTTACCTGCTGAAGGCGCAACTCCCCGATCAGGCGATGAATGATCCGGGCGACGATCAAAAAGTAGGTGAAGGCAATCAGGCTGGCGAGCCAGTTCGAGACAGTGCATCCGCCAGTCAGGGCGAGTTCGACCGTGAACGGGTCTATGCCCATGGTCAGCATGCCGAGGAACATGAACAGCATGCCGAGCGCGACCAGCAAGACTCCGCCGACGACCATCCAACTGAACAGGCTGATGACGGCCAGG
>JAJZRT010000368.1:2410-4910 GCA_021802595.1 Pseudomonadota bacterium | reverse complement strand
CCCCACGGCAGCACGGTCAGCCAGTCGAGGTAGTTGCGGGTGACGGTGTATTCGGGCGAGCCGGTCTCCAGCAGCGACAGCTTGTGCATCTCCTCGTCGATGCGCTTCTTCGCCTGCTCGGGCAGCGTCAGCTTGGCGATGCGCTCGTTGAAAGTATCGAGCTCGGCGGTCTTGTCGTCCTTGGCAATGCCCAACTCCTTCTGGATTGCCTTCAGCTGCTGGCGCAGGAAGAATTCGCGCTGCTGCTCGGTCATTTTCTCGTCGACGCGCTCGCGGATCTGGGACTGCAGACGGGCGACGTCGAGCTCTTTCTTCAGCAGGACCAGTACCTTCTCCATGCGTTTCTTCAGTGCGAAGGCCTCCAGCACATCCTGCAATTCCTGCTTCGAGGCGGTGGTGAGGCTGGCGGCGAAGTCGGTCAGCTGCGACGGTTCGTTGGGGCCGAAGCGATTGAGGAAGAACTTCAGTTCTTCCGAATATAGCGGGTTGAGCGGCAGCAGTTCCTTGATGGTGTTGATGATGGCGATCGAATAGGCGCGGATCTCCTCGGAATCCGGCTTGCCGGGCTCGTTCGGGTAGTCGACGCGCACCTTGTACGGCGCCGTGTCCGACAGCCATTCGACGATGCGGAAGCGCCGCATGCCCTCGGCGATGAACTGCATCTTGCCGTCGGCGCGAACCGGATGGTGAATCCGTACCACGGTGCCCACGCTGCGGAAATCCGCACGCTTGACGTCGTCGGTGTCATCGGGCCGGACCACCACTAGGCCGACCATGTGATGCGGGGTTTCGCCGATGGCCTCGACGGTGGACAACCAGGGCGCCTCGTTCATCAGCAGCGGCAGCGTCTGCGCTGGGAAGAAGGGCTTTTCGGTCAGCGGCAGCAGATAGAGTTCGGCCGGCAGCACGGGCGCGGCCGGCAGCTGGCGTTCATCGGGGAGGACTTCGCCTTCGAGCGGGTCGTTGGGCATGGTCTGATCTTCTCAATCCTGAAAGCAGAACTGGAAGTATCGGGCCTGTCCGCCCGTTTTCAAGGCCGGGGCGCGTTGGGACGGACAGGAATTTCCTCGACCGTGTCCGGCAGGCTGGACAGAATCATCAGTTCGACCCGCCGGTTGCGCGCGCGCCCTTCCGCGGTGTCGTTGGCGGCGATCGGCTGGCTGGCCTCGCGGCCGATGGCGGACAGGCGCGCCGGCGCGATGCCGCTGTCGGCCAGCAGGCGGACCACGCTGGTGGCGCGCACCGCCGACAGTTCCCAGTTGGAGGCAAAAACAGAATTTCTGATCGGCACGTTATCGGTATGGCCGGTGATTTCCAGGTTGAACGGTTCGTCCTTCAGCTTTTCCGCCACAGCCCGCAGCACCGCCAGCGAGCGCGGTTCGAGCTCGGCGCGACCGGGCTCGAACAGCACATTCGCATTGATTTCGATGCTGACGCCGCGTCGGCTCTGCGTCACGCGCACCTTGCCCTCCTTGACCAGCGGCGCCATGACATCGAGCAGATTGCTCGCCACCTCGGTCATGTGCTCCTGTTCCTCAAGCGCCTGCTGCTGTTTCAGCGTGCGCTGCCTGACCTCGGGGGGCAGCGCGACCGTGGGCAGTTGCGGAACCGGCGCATCGCTCGACGGCGCCTTGCCGAACGCATCGCCCAGCGCGCTGGCCAGAACGCGGTATTTGTTTTCGTTGACGGCCGAGACGGCGTACATCACCACAAAAAAAGCGAACAGCAGCGTGATGAAATCGGCATACGAAATCAGCCAGCGGTCGTGGTTTTCGTGGTCGTGGGCGATGCGGCGGCGACGGCGCATGAATTAGAGATAACCTTTCAGGCGGGCCTCGATGATGCGCGGGTTGTCGCCGTGGGCAATCCCCATCAGGCCGTCGCAGACGATTTCGTGCTCGCTTACCCTGCGTGCGATGGAAAACTTGATCCTGTTGGCGATCGGCAGGAACACCAGGTTGGCGAGGCCGACGCCATAGATGGTGGCAACAAAGGCGACTGCGATGCCCGCCCCCAGTTTGCTGGGGTCGGACAGGTTTTCCATGACGTGGATCAGGCCGATCACGGCGCCGAGGATACCCAGCGTGGGCGCATAGCCGCCCGCCGCTTCCCACACGCGCGCGGCCTGGCGTTCCGCGGTTTCGAAGCTGATGATCTGCACATCGAGCACGTCGCGCAGCTTGGTTGCGTCGGCGCCGTCGATCAGCAGCTGCAGTCCTGTCTTCTGGAACGGGTCGTGCGTCATGCTGACGTGCTTGTCCAGCGCCAGGATGCCCTCCTGTCGCGCGGTGTGCGACCACTGGACGATACGGCGGATGAGTGCGGCGCCTTCCGGCTCGGGCGGGCGGAAGGCCCATTTCGCCATGCGCACCCCCTTCATGAACACCGGTAACGGATAGTGCACCAGCACGGCAGCCAGGGTGCCGCCCACCACGATGACGAACGCGGCCGGCTGCATGAACAGGCCGACATGGCCGCCTTCCATCGCCTGGCCACCGAG
>JAJZRT010000368.1:0-2400 GCA_021802595.1 Pseudomonadota bacterium | reverse complement strand
CCAGCCCGAGCCCGATCAGGCTGCCACGATCCATGCGTCTTCCTTCAGTTTGGCGCGCAGACGCGCGATGGCCTGGCCGTGCAGCTGGCAGATTCGCGATTCGCTGACCCCGAACACCTCGCTGATTTCGCGCAGGTTGAGTTCCTGTTCGTAATAGAGCGACATCAGCAGCTGCTCGCGCTCGGGCAGGTTTTCGATGCCGGCGATGATGCAGGCGCGCAGGTTGGCGTCGAGCAGCTGCGGTAGCGGCATGCTGGCTTCGTCGGCCGACTGCTTGTCGAGAAAGGAATCGTCCTCGTCCGATTCGCCGAAATCCTCGAAGTACAACAGCTGGTGGCCGCGCGCGTCGCCGAGCATGGCCTGGTATTCGGCCAGCGGGACTTTCATGGATTCGGCGATCTCGGTTTCGCTCGGCTGCCGCCCCAATTTATGCTGAAGCGCGCTGATCGCCTGCTCGATCTTGCGCATCGACTGGCGCGCGCTTCGGGGCATCCAGTCCGACTGGCGCAGTTCGTCGATCATCGAGCCGCGGATGCGCTGGATGGCATAGGCCTCGAACTGTGCGCTCTGCGCCTCGTCGTAGCGGTTGACCGCATCGAGCAGGCCGATCATGCCGGCCTGCACCAGGTCGTCTTCCTCCACGCTGGGCGGCAGCCGTCCCATCATGTGATGCGCCAGGCGCTTGACCATTGGCATGTATTGCGTCAGCAGATCGTTCTTCTCGCACTTCTCGCTTTTGCCGGTTGCGGTGTACATCCCTATCTCCTGTAGGCTTCCACCAGGCGGCCGCCCCGGATCACGCGCTGCATGAATCCGCCGACGCTGCCCAGGCTGGCGGGTTGCGGCCAGCGCAGCAGGCCGTCGGCCAGCTTGCGGAACTGCGAAGTCGACTGCGCGACGGGAAAGGCCTCCACGACCGAGGTGCGCAAATGCCCTGCCCGCGTCAGGCGCTCGTCGAGCGGAACATAGCCCAGGTAATCGACCGACACGCCCAGGTACTGTTCGGCGGTGTGGACAAAATTACGGGCGACGGCCTGCGCCTGCCCGGGCGATTCGATGCGATTGAGCAGCAGGCGGAACTGGCGCTTGCCGAAATTGTGCGCCAGGCGCTTCACCAGCGTGTAGGCCTGGGTGATCGCCGTATTGCCGGGTGGCAGCACCACCATGATCTCGGAGGCGGCCAGCCCCAGCGGCAGCGCATCCGGATCGGTCGCTTCCTCCATGTCTACCAGCACCACGTCGACACCGCACTGCAGGCGGTTGAAGCTCTGCGCCAGCCATTCCTGGTCGCGTTCGGACAGGCGGCCCAGCCGGCTGAATCCGCCGCCGAGCGGCAGCACCTGCACGTTGTCGGGGCCGGTGAGGATCAAGGCATCCAGCGTGCAATGCCCTGCCAGCACATCCGCCACGTCGTAGCGCGGTGTCAGCCCCAGCGCGGCGCACGCGCCGCGGCCATGCCGGTCCTGATCGACAATGAGGACATCGCGGCCGGAGCGCGCCAGGGCGACCGCCAGATTGGCCGTCGCAGCCGTCTTGCCCGCACCCTGCTGGCCCGACATCACGGTAATGACCTGAAACCCGGTCTGCCCCAGCAAGCGGCGCAGTCCGGCGGCCTGATCGCTGACGAATTTATCCAAGGGCCACCGCGCTTTCACGATGCAGGGTCTGCGTGCCGGAGAGGGCGAACGCCAGTTCGCTGTCGTCCAGCTGCCACGGAGAGGCGTGCGTGCGCGCCTTGAAGGCGCGGTGGATGAGGTACTGGCGATTGGCCAGGTGCAGGTCTTCGGGCACGCGCTGGCCGGTCGCCAGGTAGTGCACGTTCAGTTCGTGGCGGATCGCGCAATCGAGCGCCGGGCCCAGGCTCGCCGCCTCGTCGACCTTCGACAGGATGCAGCCGTCCAGCCCGCGCGACTGATAGGCCTGCACCACTTCGTTCAGGGTGTCGCCATGGCTGGTGGCGTTGAGCAGCAATAATCTCTTGATCTGCTTGCCGGCCTGGCACAGCATCTCGACCTGTTCGGCAACGGCCTGGTCGCGCTGGCTCATGCCGACGGTGTCGATCAGCACCGTATGCTTGTTGCGCAGCTCGGACAGCGCCAGCCGCAGGTCGGCGGCGTCGCGCACCGCATGCACGGTGACGCCGAGGATCTTGCCGTAGATGCGCAGCTGCTCGTGGCCGCCGATCCGGTAGCTGTCGGTGGTCAAGAGCGCCAGCTTGTCGGCGCCGTGGCGCACCACGAAGCGCGCGGCCAGCTTGGCGGTGGTGGTGGTCTTGCCGGCGCCGGTCGGGCCCATCAGGGCGAACACGCCGCCGGCGTCGAGCATGTCGGTTTCGCTCTGCATCACGTTCAGGCGCTTCATCAGCGTGTTCTTCATCCAGACCTGCGCCTGTTCGGCGTC
>JAJZRT010000367.1 GCA_021802595.1 Pseudomonadota bacterium | reverse complement strand
TCCGATCTAAGAGCGGTTTACTGCGCCGCATTTTACGAATCACTAGATAGGAGATGCACCATGAACGAGCAAGACAATAAGTCGGTTTCTGTTGACGAGACGCGCGTGGAGGGCAACCATGCACATGCCCCAGAACAACGCCATTGCATGATTGCCGAAGCCGCCTATTACCGTGCCGAGCGAAGAGGATTCGACGGCGGCGATCCGGTGGCGGACTGGCTGGACGCTGAAGCTGAAACCGAAGCTCTGTTGCGAAGCTCTGGCGAGCCTGATGAAAAAAAGACTGTGAAGGAAGCGTTCGAGGAAAAGCTCGAAATGCAGCTCGACGAGTGGGATAAAAAGCTCGACAGCCTGATGAAGGTGGCGAAGGAGGCAAAGGCCGATCTACGCCATGACATCGAGGCGCAGGTGGAAGCCCTTCGGGCGAAGCGTGCAGCGGCCCAGGACAAGCTGCATGAGTTACGCCAGCGCGGCGATAGCGCCTGGGAAGATATGAAGGAGGGCGCGGAAAAGACCTGGGACGAAATGCGCAAGGCGATCGACAATATTCTGGCCCGCCTCAAATGACAGGAGCTAGGTTGTCAGGCTACTCAGCTGTCTTGCGCCAGCGATGCGACGGGGATCGATTCTTGGTAGGGTAGGCTGGCGCAAACCGGAACGTTGTATTGCGCAAATCCCTCGCAGACCAGGTGTAGGGCGGTTATTCTGACTATGAATGGAGCAGAAATGCGTGCATGGTTGATGTCCCTCTTGCTGGTCGTATCGATTCCTGCATTTGCGGTTTCGGATTACGCGCGAGAAAAGAAATGGGCGGATGAAATCACCCCGGGCATCGTGGTCGGCGACCCGGTCTATCTGGAACAGGCGAACGGGCATAAATTTCTGGGTATCTATACTAAAATAGCAGGCGCCAAGACCGGCTTGATCGTGGTGCATGGCATCGGCGTCCATCCGGAATGGGGGATGATCAGCACCCTGCGCCAGCAATTGGCCGATCACGGCTACACGACGCTCTCGATCCAGATGCCCATCCTCGCGGTGGATGCCCAGCCCGAAGCCTATCCGCCGACTTATCCGGAGGCGGTCGAACGCCTGCGAATCGCGACAAACCATCTGAAGGGCAAGGGCTACCGCAATATCGCCATCGTCTCGCACAGCATGGGTTCGCGCATGAGCCATGCGTTCATGGCGCAGAACCCCGGCGATATCAAGGCGTGGGCCGCTCTGGGTTTGGGTGGGACGGAAACCTACGCCGGGATCAAGGCGCCGGTGCTCGACCTGTACGGCGCACATGACCTGCCGGTGGTGCTATCCACCGCGAAGCAGCGGAGCGCCTCGCTCAAGGGTAATGTGAGCGGAAAGCAGGTGGTGGTGCCGGACACGGATCACTTCTTCGCCGGCAAGGAGGACGCGATGGTGAAGGCGGTGACGGACTTTCTGGATGGGCTGGGTCTGAAGTAAACCACGTTCGCGTTGACCTGCTCTTGTTTTTATCGGGCGCGTCCTGACGCGCGGCAAGCCGGACGCATCTCCGGCCAGGCTATCGCCGTCTAGGCAAAGCGGAAGGCCGAGACACGATTCCCCATCGGGCGATCCACTAGAACCTGTACACCGGCACTTGCTTCGCCCACCCCGGCCGCCACCATCAGCGGCAGGAGGTGCTCCTCGCGCGGATGAGCCAGACGCGCAGCAGGCGCTTGCCCCCAAGCCTTGAGCGCCTCGTGTCGGCGGTCGGCATCGGCCTGACCAAGCGCTTCCACGAGCCAGGCATCGAACGCGTCGGCGACGGGTGCGAAGCGCGGGTCGCCGAAGCCGCGCATGTTGTGAAAGCTCATGCCGCTGCCCACCACCAATACGCCCTCCTGCCGCAACCGGGCCAGTGCGCGACCCGCCTCGATATGCAGGGCCGGATCCAGGCTTCGATGCAAGGACACCTGCACGATCGGCACATCGGCATCGGGAAAGATGAGCTTGAAGGGAACGAACACACCGTGATCGAAGCCGCGACGATCGTCGGCGCGGGCAGGCAAACCGGCCTCGGTCAACAGCGCGATGATCCGGTCAGCCAAGGCTGGATCGCCGGGCGCCGGATAGGCGAGGCGATAGGTGTGTTGGGGAAATCCGGAATAGTCGTAGATCAGCGGCGGATGGGCGGCGCGCGTCACGGCGAAGGCGTCTTCTTCCCAATGGGCGGAGACCACCACCACGGCGGTGGGCCGGCTCGGCAGGGTGGCGGCGAGGCCGCGCAGCCAGGCCGCCATGCGATCCCAGGTATCCGGCGGCCCCAGGGTCCATTCCATGAAAAAACAGGGCCCGCCGCCGTGCGGAATGAACAGCACGGGCTGGCGCGCAGCCGCGATCATCTCCGAATTCATGCGGCCATCCGGTTTACTTGAGCAGCCCTTCCTCGGCCAGCGCCTGCTGCACCGCCGGTCGCGCTGCCACGCGGCCCTGATAGGCGGTCAGCGCGGGCCAGGGCGAGAGATCGAAGCCGACATAAGGGGCCCAGGAACTCACCGTGAAGAGGTAGGCGTCCGCCACGGTGAAGCGCTCGCCCATGAGGTAGGGCTGCGTCTCCAGCACCGCCGCGACGTGGGCGAAACGCTGAGTGAGTCGTTCCGTGAACAGGGCTTTGCAGTCAGGTTGGACGCGCGGATCGAACAGGGCTGCGTAGGTTTTATGCAACTCGGTAGAGATGAAGTTCAGCCATTGCATGAGGTGGTAACGCTCCCGGCTGCCGGGCGGCGGCGCGAGCCCCTTTTCCGCAGCCTGATCCGCCAGATACTGCACGATGGCCGGACCTTCCGTGAGCACATCGCCGTCCGCCAGAACCAGGGCGGGCACATAGCCGTCCGGATTGATCTTGCGGTAGTCTTGGCCGCTTTCCGTTTGGCCGGTCCCGAGGTCGACGCGCACCAGTTCCACGGGTGCGCCAGTCTCGATCGCCACGATGTGGGGGGAAAGGGAGCAGGCTCCCGGGCTGTAATAGAGTTTCATGGTATTGCCTCCTTAAGCTAAGAGAAACGGATAGTCGGTGTAGCCCTGCTCGGCGCCGCCGTAGAACGTCGCCGGGTCGGGTTCGTTGAGCGGCGCCGATTTGGCGTAGCGCGCTGGCAAATCCGGATTGGCCAGAAACGGCACGCCGAATGCGATCATGTCGGCGAAACCTAAAGCCAGCGCAGCATTGCCGCGCGCCAGGTCATAGCCGCCGTTGGTCATGTACACGCCTTGCCAGATTGTGCGCAGCTTCTGCAAATCAAACGCGGGGCCGGCGGCACCGGGCGACTCCTTGCCCATTTCGGTGACGTGCAGATAAGCCAGCCCAAAGCGGTTGAGCTGTTCGACAATGTAGGCGAACGTCGCTTCGGGATTGGAATCGCGCATGTCGTTGAACGGCTGCAACGGCGACAAGCGGATGCCGACACGATTCGCGCCCCACACGCCGCATGCCGCATCGACCACTTCCAGCATCAAGCGCGCGCGGTTGGCAATCGAGCCGCCGTAGGCGTCGCTGCGCTGGTTGGAGCCGTCGCGCAAAAATTGGTCGGGCAAATAGCCGTTGGCGCCGTGGATTTCGACGCCGTCGAAACCGGCATCAAGCGCGTTCCTGGCGCCACTGCGAAATTGCTCGATGATGCCCGGAATTCCCGAGAGTGCCAGCGCATGCGGCGTTTCGAAGGGCTTCATCCCCTCAGGGGTGACCGCCTGGCCGGACGGCTTGATCGCCGAAGGCGCTACCGGCAGCATGCCGCCGGGCAGCAGCGATGGGTGTGAAATGCGTCCGCAATGCCACAACTGCAGGAAAATCCTGCCGCCCTGGGCATGCACCGCGTCGGTGATTTTCTTCCAGCCTGCCACTTGCTCGGCGCTGTGGATGCCCGGCGTCGCGGGATAACCCACCGCTTCCGCTGCGACCTGCGAACCTTCGGTGATGATCAATCCGGCACTGGCGCGCTGCACGTAGTATTCCACATTCAGCGGCTGCGGCGCGTTGCCTGCGCCGGCGCGGTTGCGCGTCATCGGCGCCATCACCATGCGGTTTTTCAGCGCGTAGGGGCCGAGCTGGATCGACGAGAAAAGCGTGATGTTCGAATCGGGTGTCTGGCTCATATTTTTCCTCCAATTGGACGGCAACAGGCGGTACGGGTGTACTGCCCGGCGGCGGGGTTTATTGCTTGATTCGACTTGACTCGAAAACGGCGCGCAAGTCATGCAAGGCGGCTTCGATGCGGGCGTAGTCTTCCGCTTTCCAATCCGCGAAAGCGCGGCTGAAATACGCCACATGCGCCGGGAATACCTTGTCGAACAGGCGCTCGCCCTTTTTCGTCAACTGCACGATCTGGCTGCGGCCATCCAGCGCGCTGGGAATGCGCCTGATGAGCCCTTTCTCCTCCAGCCGGTCCACCACCCCGGTCAGCGTGCCCTTGGTGATCAGAGTTTTTTCGCCCAACTCTTTGGGCGTCATACCCGGCGTATTACCCAGGGTGGCGACGATGTCGAATTGGGGCGGCGTAAGGCCGAGGGTGCGCAGGTGCGCCGCCGAACGGGTGGAGAAGGCCTGGTAACAGCGTACCAGCGCACGCAGGCTCGGCAGAAACGGGGCTTCGACCATGGGATGCCTTCATGTAGTTCTAGTGCGAACCAATATAGTTTGGGTTAGGACTATAGTCAATGGCCGTATGTTCACTTCCGATTCCGCATCTTCTTCATCCGACCGGATCAATAGGCTCGTCACCCCCGAATTGCGAATCTTAGAAGCGCGCGATCAGATGTTGACAATAATCGACAGCGATTATATCTTGTGCGATATAATCGCTGTCGATCTAGTTATGATCTGATCCAGCATGTCGGCGGCGTGTCTGATTCACGTCTTTTTTCAGAAAGAGTGTTCACCATGAACGCGTTTCATCGAGATCGGA
>JAJZRT010000366.1 GCA_021802595.1 Pseudomonadota bacterium | reverse complement strand
CCTGACTTCCCGATCTTCCGGCAAACGCCATGGAGCGATCCATGGCGTTTGTCTTTGGATGAGATAAAAGCTTTCCCGGTTCGTTGTACCATGCCTCCTTGATCTCCGGAGGCGGAATGGACAGTGATCCCGAATCGACACCGCATCAGGCACAGACTTCCGACTGGCACAGCCGGACAGCGCAGGAAACCTTGATCGCGCTGGGCTCCACAGTGGAAGGGCTTTCCCCTGAAGAGGCAGCCCGCCGCCTGGAACAGCACGGCCACAACCGCCTGCCCGCCGCCCGCAGGGACGGTTTGCTGCTGCGCTTCTCCCGCCAGTTCGACAACATCCTCATCTACGTGCTGCTGGCCTCCGCGCTGATCACCGCGCTGCTCGGCCACTGGGTGGATTGCAGCGTGATCGCCGGCGTGGTGCTCATCAACGCCATCATCGGCGTGATCCAGGAAGGCAAGGCGGAGCGTGCGCTGGACGCCATCCGCAATATGCTCTCCTCAAGCGCAACGGTGCTGCGCGATGACCGTCGCCGCGAAGTTCCGGCGGAACAGGTAGTGGTTGGCGACATCGTGCTGCTGGCTTCCGGCGACAAGGTACCGGCCGACGTGCGCCTGATCGAGGCGCGCCAGCTGCGGATCGACGAGGCCGCACTAACCGGCGAATCGGCGCCGGTGGAAAAGGAGACCGCGGCTGTGGAAGCGCGCGCCGTGATCGGCGACCGCACCTGCATGGCCTACTCCGGCACGCTGGTCGCGTACGGACAGGCGCGAGGCGTTGTGACCGCCACCGGGGCAAGCTCCGAGATCGGGCGCATCAGCGGCATGATCGCGTCGGTGGACACGCTGCAAACGCCGCTGCTAAGGCAGATGGCGGGTTTCGGCAAACAGCTGACCCTCGCCATCCTGCTGCTGGCCGCCCTTACCTTCTATTTCGGCGTCCGGGTGCGCAATTACGACTGGGCGGAAATGTTCCTTGCCGCCGTCGGCCTGGCGGTCGCCGCGATACCGGAAGGGCTGCCGGCCATCATGACCATCGTTCTGGCCATCGGCGTGCAACGCATGGCGCGGCGCAACGCCATCATCCGCCGCCTTCCCGCGGTCGAGACGCTGGGTTCGGTGACGGTGATCTGTTCCGACAAGACCGGCACGCTCACCAGGAACGAGATGACGGTACAACGCGTCTACACGGCCGAACGCGTATTCGACGTCAGCGGCAGCGGCTACGGGCCGCATGGCGGCTTTTCCATCGCCGGAAGAGAAGTGTTCGTCGCCGACTATCCCGAGCTGATCGAATTGGGCCGCGTCGCGCTGCTGTGCAACGAAGCCGAGCTGCATGCGCACCCGACCGTCGCCACGGACTGGCATATCGAGGGCGACCCGACCGAGGGTGCGCTGCTCACATTGGCAGCCAAGACCGGGCTCGATATCGCCTTCGAGCGCGAGGCGCTGCACCGTACCGACCTGATCCCCTTCGAGTCCCAACACCGCTTCATGGCGACGCTGCATCACGACCTCGAAGGGCACGGCTTCATCTTCCTCAAGGGCGCGCCGGAGCGCGTGCTGGAAGCGTGCCAGTTCGAACGGGCGGACGGCGAAGATCGCCCGTTGCGGCACGGTCACTGGCAGCAGTCGATACAGGCTGCGGCACGGCAGGGACTGCGCCTGCTTGCCGTGGCGATGCGCCCGGCCGCAGGCGATCAGCGCGAACTCAGCCTGGTCAACGTGCAGGATGGATTCTCCCTGCTGGGGGTGTTCGGCATCGGCGACCCGCCGCGCGATGAAGCCCTGCTGGCGGTGGCGCGCTGCCGCGGGGCAGGCATCGCGGTGAAGATGATCACCGGAGACCATCTCGATACCGCCTGTGCCATCGGCGCGCGCTTCGGCCTGCGTACCGAAAGGGCGCTGACCGGCGGCGAGATCGAACGCATGGATGCAGCCGCCCTGCGCGTTGCCGTGAACGAGGCCGACATCTTCGCGCGCGCCAGCCCCGAACATAAGCTCGCACTGGTGCAGGCGCTGCAGGCCAACGGGGCGGTCGTGGCGATGACGGGCGACGGCGTGAACGATGCGCCGGCGTTGAAGCGCGCCGATGTCGGCGTGGCGATGGGCCGCAAAGGCACCGAGGCCGCGCGCGAAGCGGCCGAGATGGTCCTGGCCGACGATAATTTCGCCTCCATTGACGCGGCGGTGGAGGAAGGCCGCACCGTCTACGACAACCTGAAGAAATCCATCGTCTTTGTGCTGCCCACCAATGGCGGCGAGGCAATGGTAATCGTCGCGGCGATCCTGCTCGGGCTGACGCTGCCGATCACGCCGGTGCAGATCCTGTGGGTGAACATGGTCACGGCGATCACACTGTCCATGGCACTGGCCTTCGAGGCGCCCGAGGCGGATGTGATGCAGCGTCCCCCGCGCGCCGCGGATGAGCCCTTGCTCAACCGCTTTCTGCTGTGGCGCATCCTTTTCGTGTCCGGCCTGATGGTGGCGGGTTCGCTCGGCTTCTTCCTGTGGGAGCAGGCGCGCGGGGCAAGCCTCGAAGCGGCGAGGACGGTGGCGGTGAACGCGCTGGTGGTGGGCGAGATATTCTACCTGTTCAACTGTCGCTTCCTGCTCGCCTCCTCGGTCAATCTGCGCAGCTTCAGCGGCTCGCGCCCGGTGCTCATCGCGATCCTTGCGGTCGCGGCGCTGCAGGCGCTATTTACCTATGCACCGGCCTTCCAGCGATTATTCGGCACCGTGTCGCTGGATGCCGCGGTATGGTGGCGCATCCTGATGTTCGGTGCATTGCTGTTCGGTGCCGTGGAGATCGAGAAAGCGGTTTTCCGCAAATGGAGGGAATGATGAAGGCGGGCCGTTACGCGTGACGCGGCCCGATATGGCCGTACTGTTATAATCCGTCTATCCCAATTCATATTTGACGCAACGACATGAAGACTCTGATCTGCGGTTCGATGGCATACGACACCATCATGGTATTCAAGGACCATTTCAAGAAACATATCCTCCCCGAGCAGATCCACATCCTGAACGTCGCCTTCCTGGTGCCGGAGATGCGCCGGGAATACGGCGGCTGCGCCGGGAATATCGCCTATAACCTGCACTTGCTGGGCGGGCACCCGCTGATCATGGCGACGGTGGGCGACGACTTTGCTCCCTACACGCAGCGTCTGGAGAACATCGGCCTGCCGCGGACGCATATCCGCCACGTGCCCGGCAATTTCACCGGGCAGGCTTTCATCACGACGGATCTCGACGACAACCAGATCACCGCCTTCCACCCGGGCGCGATGAGCATGTCGCATCTCAACCACGTCGGCGACGCCAGGGAAGTCACGCTGGGCATCGTCTCGCCGGACGGCCGCGACGGCATGATCAACCATGCGCGCGAGTTCGCCGAAGCCGGTATTCCCTTCGTGTTCGATCCGGGCCAGGGCATGCCGATGTTCTCCGGCAACGAATTGCTTGATTTCATCGAGCAGGCAAACTATGTCACCGTGAACGATTACGAAGCCAGGATGCTGCAGGACAAGACCGGCAAGACGCTGGCCGATATCGCTCAACGCGTCACCGCGTTGATCGTCACGCTCGGCGCCGACGGCTCGCTGATCTATGCCGACGGCAAACAGATCGCTATCCCCACGCCGAAGCCGAAGGCCATCGTCGACCCGACCGGCTGCGGCGACGCCTACCGCGCAGGCTTGCTGCACGGCATCCAGCAAGGCTGGGATTGGGAAACCACGGGGCGCCTGGCATCGCTGATGGGTTCGCTCAAGATCGCCAGTCGCGGCGGCCAGAATCACAAATACACCCGCGCAGAGCTGGCCGAACTGTACCAGCAGCATTTCGGGTCACGCATCAAGCTGTAGGCCCATTGACTGTCATGCCTGTCGACCGGGCATGACAAGAAAAGGAGGCAGCATGAAGATCCCGCGCATGACCGTCATCACACTCGGCGTGTCCGACCTCTCCCACTCCACCGATTTCTATCGCGAAATCTTCTCGATGCCCCCTGTCACGCAATACGAGGGCGTCACCTTCTTCCCGCTGCCCGGCGCATGGCTTTCGCTGTATCCGCTGGACAAACTGGCCGTGGACATTGGAGAGGAAGTGAAGCCCCCCGCTCCCGGCTCGTTCCGCGGTTTTACGCTCGCCTATAACGCACGCAGCAAGGAAGAGATAGCCAGCATCTTCGCCCATGCCGCGAGCGCAGGTGCGCACATCGCCAAGGCGCCGCAGGATACTTTCTGGGGCGGCCACAGCGGTTATTTCAGCGACCCGGACGGCCATTACTGGGAAGTGGCGTGGGGGCCGATGTTCGACTTTGACGAGCACGGTGATTTGCGATTCAAGCCGTGAACGCAGTACTTCTTGCTCACCTCACTGCCGCCATCCGCGATGCCACGCACCTTTCGTTTGAATTGAGAAACGCAGCGCCGGTTGGCGGAGGCAGTATCAATCAGACCTTCCGGCTGGAAGGGGCAGATGGGAGGCGATATTTTCTCAAGGTCAACGATGCACGGCATCACCCGATGTTCGTCGCGGAAGCAGCCGGCCTCGATGCCATCGCCGCAACCGGCACGCTGCGCGTGCCGGAAGCCATTGCGCATGGCATCGCAGGCGAACAAGGCTACCTGGTGCTGGAATACCTGGAACTGGTTTCGCGCGGCAATGCACGTTTGCTCGGCGAGAGACTCGCCGCCATGCATCGCTGCACGGCTGACCAGTTTGGCTTCGCCGGGGACAATTTCATCGGCACCACATTGCAACCAAATGCCCGGACGAACGACTGGATCGAGTTCTGGCGCCGGCACCGCCTCGGATTTCAATTGCGGCTTGCGGCAAGGAACGGCTACGGCGGCCGATTGCAGAGCCTGGGCGAACAACTGCTGGACGCGCTGCCAGCCTTCTTCGCGGACTATTCACC
>JAJZRT010000365.1 GCA_021802595.1 Pseudomonadota bacterium | reverse complement strand
ATTGATGGCTTCGCCGCCGAGGAGGATGCCGATGCGGGTCGAATAACTTCCCCACACGGCACCCGCGCAGGCCAGCGCCTGGGCTACCGGGCTGCGGCCGATCGGCGTGATCAACAGCAGGATGGGTGCGAGCAGGCCGATGGCGGTCCAGTTCCAGAAAATCTCCGCCGCGTACGGCCCCATGAACAGGTTGGCGGCACGCTCTTCCTCGATGGTGCCGAAGCGGCCGATCCACCACATCCAGCCGTACCAGACCACGGTACAGACGGTCAGGGCGATCACCGCCGTCCAGCGGTTGTTCTGCGGCGCCGCGACCCAACGAGCGGTCACCAGCCAGGCCAGCGCGGGCACGACGACGAGTTCCAGCAGGGCTGCCACGCCGACGGCGCTGGCCAGGAAAAGCATGGCCTGAGCTGGGGAGTTCCATAACGGAACGCCGTGTTCGTTCATCAGGAACACTGCCGAATACATCGGAGCGAACAAGCCCAGGAACATCATCGCAGCCAACACGATGCGCGTCCGAGCCGGACTGTCGAACACGCTGTAATGGCGGCTACCGAAGCTGAAGATGTCGGCCAACTTGCGCCACGCTCCGGGCAGGCGACCGATCTCGTCGCCCAGGCGTTGCCTCGGGACCGATTGGAAGCTCAGCCACCAGGCCAGCACCAGAAATATCGGCAGCAGGATGATGCCGTACTTGATGATCGCCGTATTCCAGTTGTACCAACCGAGATAGTAGCCGTAGATCAGATGCCCCGGTTGTTCCACCTCGGCCAGCACATTGACGAAGCCGCCCACGATCAAGGCTGCGATCAACGGCATGGTGAAGCGGTGTTCGACGGCATCGAATTGCCCGCGCCGGACATTGATCCAGGCATTGATCGCCCACAGCAGCGCCAGCCCGCCGGCGACGCCCAGCGCCCAGGAGTAGTTGGCGAACAGGATCGAGAACGGCCGGTCGTGCGCGACGTTGAACAACTCGTTGAGGTGCCGCAGGGGCAATACCAATTGCGGCGTGGTCAGGGGATTAGACATGGCTGGCCTCCTTGCTGGTAGCGATATCCCAGTCGCCCTGATCGCGGCCCATGTCTTTTTGCTCCACGGACCAGAGGGTCGGGTTGCCAGGCAGGTTGTTCTGCAGTTCCGTCGTCAGGCCGATGTAAAACACTCTCGGCTCGTTGCCTGTGCCAGGCTTGAGCTGTTGAATGGCCTCGCTCAGCACTTGTTTGGTCATGGGATCGTTCCGGTCGTTGAGATCACCGAACTGGCGGGCGCCCCCCACGCAGGTCTCGACGCAGGCCGGCAGCAGACCCTGGTCGACGCGCTGGGCGCAGAAGGTGCATTTGTCGGCAGTCTCGGTGACGGGATTGATGAAGCGCGCGTCGTAGGGACAGGCGTTGACACAGGCGCCGCAGCCCCAGCACAGATCGTTGTCGATCTCGACGACACCGTCCTGGCGTTGCCACGTCGCACCCGCAGGACAGACCTCGATGCACGAGGGCCGCTCGCAGTGGTTACACAGCCGTGGCAGGAAAGCGCGCTTGGTGTCCGGGAAGGTGCCCAGTTCCACGTCGGGTACCCAGGTGCGGAATACGCCCACGGGAATGTTGTTTTCGAACTTGCACGCCGTCGTACAGGACTGACAGCCGATGCATTTGCGCAGATCGATCAGCATGCTCCAGCGCTTGCCGGCAAATCCGGTCTTGGCCAGATCGCCGTCCTTGGCGGTGTAGGCATACACCGAACGATCCTGCCCCACCTCATAGTCGGTCCCGGCAGGCGTCAAGGATGTCGGCAGCGCGCCGAAGGCATTGTTCCCATCGTTTGGCGCGGGAGCCGGCTGTGCCTGCGCCGATCCAGCCCCCGCAAGCACTGAAGCAGCCGTGGTTGCCACCGCGGTCGCTGTGCCCAGGGCGGCGCCGAGAAAATATCGGCGGCCAGTCCTCAAGCTGTCTCCCGGTTTGTCGTGTTCGTTCATCACTATCCTCCGTTGGAGTCCTCATAATCTGCCTTGACTGCGGCGTCGAGATTTCTTGGAAAGCCCACCTGGTCAATCCGAAATTAACGGCTTGCCATACCGGCAGCAAAGACCGGGCCAATCCCGGCAACACGCGGATTAAAAGAAGAAAAATAGGCACGATTGATGCACTTGACTCTATGTGGCAGGGCAAATGCGGAAAATCGTTACCATAAAGTAGCTATTGCAATGGATATGTTCATAATCGCTACCGTCAGGTAACACTGATTCGCTATCAACGCCGATATCTTGATAAGCCGCTACCGATCGGTAGCGATCGATGGGGATGCACCATGACGACACGCCGACTGTTCCTGGGCGCTTGCGCCGGTCTCGCGCTCGCTCCGACTCTCGCCGCACTGCCCAGGCGCCCCGTACGCGTGGGTCTGACGCCGATCTTTCTGGGCAATCAGCACGGCTTGCTGGCCGACTGGCGCGCCTATATGGAAGCCAAGCTGCAGCAGCCCGTCGTGTTCGTGCAGCGAAACAGTTATCGCGAGACCATGGATTTGCTGCGCCTGGAGCAGATCGACTTCGCCTGGATCTGCGACTACCCCTTCGTCTACCTGCGCAAGCAGGTGCGCCTGCTCGCCGTTCCCCTGTTCAAAGGCCGCCCTTATTACCGCGCCTACTTTATCGTTCCGGCCGGGAGGCGCGATGTCACCAGCCTGCTCGATCTCAGGAACGAGATCTTCGCCTATGCCGATCCCTATTCAAATACCGGCTACCTGACGCCGCGCTATCAACTGCGCCAGTTGGGCGAAGACCCCGGTAAATTTTTCAAACGCACCTTCTTCACCTATTCCCACCTCAGCCTGATCGAAGCGGTGGCCGACGGCCTCGCCGATGGCGGTTCGGTGGACAGCTACGTCTGGGACGCCCTGAGCAAGATCAGGGGGGATATTACCGGCCGCACCCGGATCGTCAGCCAGTCGCCGGAGTATGGCTTCCCGCCCTTCGTCGCGAACCATGCCGTGTCCGCGGGGAGCTTCCAAGCCATGCAGAAAATGCTGCTGACCATGGCCGACGACGGCGCGGGCAAGGTTTTGCTCGAGCGCCTCGATTTCGACGGCTTCGTCGTCGGCGACGCCAGGAACTACGAGCTGGTCGCTCGGATGATGCGCGAATTCGGCGAAGAATAGCAGGCGCAAAATGCCGCTGCGCAGCCTGTTCAACCTGAGCTTTCGCTACAAGATTCCCTTGTGGGGAAGCGCCCTGATCGTCACCACCGCGGTCATCACCTCGACCGCTCTGTTCATCCATAGCTACGACGACGTCAAGCGCGACATGCTGCGCAATGCCACGAGTCAGGGCCAGATCCTGGCCAAGACGCTGGTCCCGGTACTGCTCCAGGATCATGTGTGGCAAGCCTATGAAATCATCAACGCGCCCTTGCACGGCGCTACCCGTGAAAACGCCATCCAGGCCGATACTCTGCTCGTGCTCGATGCACAGCGCCAGGTGTATGTCTCCACGCGTCCGCGGCGTTTGCCCATGCTCGCCGATTTCGCCCGGCGCTCGGGCGAGTACGCCCTCGTTGCGGCGAGCATAGCAAAGTTGGGGGATGAGACCAGCGTGATCGCGCCGGCGGCCTCAGATTATCTGTACGTCGCCACGCCCATCATGGACGAGCAGACGCGCCTGGGCACGCTGATTCAAATATATGCCAAGAAAATCCTCTGGCCGCGCATTATCGCGAGTGCCGGACAGCTGAGCTGGGTGGTTCTGCTGGTGCTCGCCGTGCTGCTGCCGATCAACTGGTATTGGGGTCAGCGCACGGCGATGCCGCTGCTGCGCCTGACGGAGCGCATGGAGCAACTCGGGCACGGCCTTCCCGACGAGTTGCCTGCGAAAATCTACGATTACGAAGACGAACTGGGGCGCTTGTTCCAGGCCTATAACCGGACCCTGCAGCAGTTGCGGGAGAAGGCGCTGATCGAGGGGGAGATCATCCACTCGGAAAGACTGGTCGCGATCGGCAGGCTCGCCGCCGGCATCGCGCACGAAATCAACAATCCATTGCTGGGCATGCTCACCTCGATCAACACCTTGCGTCATCACGGCGCACCGGACGCGCGCACCAGCAAGACGCTGACGCTGCTCGAACGTGGCCTGACCCAGATCACGGAGACCGTCGCCGCGCTGCTGGTCGAGGCCAAGGTGAATAGCCGCGACTTCGCGCCGCAGGACATCGACGACGTGCAGACCCTGATTGCACCGCAAGCCAACAAACGGCGCGTTGCCGTCGCCTGGACGGCGGCGCTGAGCGAGCCTGTTCCCCTGCCTTCCACCCTGGTGCGGCAAGTCATGATCAATCTGATCCTCAACGCTGTCCAGGCGTCGGAGGAGGGCGGCGGCGTCGAAGCCGCCGTTGCGCTGAGCGGATCCGTGCTCCAGTTCGAGGTGGTCAATGGCGGCCGCAGCCTGAGCGATTCGCAGACCGAGCACCTGTTCGAGCCCTTCACCAACGCCGGCGAAAACGGTCGCGGCCTCGGGCTCTGGGTCTGCTATCAGATCGTCAAGCAACTGGGCGGCGCCATCGCCGTCGATAGCGCGATGGCCGCAGGCGCCGGCCGCACCCGATTCGAAGTGACCCTGCCCTTTGCCGCCCGCTAGGAGTATCGCCGTGACCGCTTCCGCCAAGCTGCGCCTGTGCCTGATCGAAGACGACGAGATCGTCGGCGACGCGCTGGCCGAGCGCTTCGAACTCGAAGGCTATGACTGCACCTGGTTCCGCACGGGGCGCGAGGCGCTGCTCGCTCTGCCGCGCCGCCGTTTCGATCTGGTGGTCAGCGACATCCGTCTGCCGGACATGTCGGGCGAGCAACTCTACGCGACCCTCCTCGACGAAGCCGTCGCGCTTCCGCCCTACCTGTTCATCACCGGCTACGGCGAAATCGACCAGGCTGTGCGCCTGCTCAAACAGATCGGAA
>JAJZRT010000364.1 GCA_021802595.1 Pseudomonadota bacterium | reverse complement strand
ATCTGCTGCGATCAACGCGCTGCTGGAATAAACCGCTCGACCAGGTCCAGCGTGCGCTGCGTCGCACCGCGGTGCTGCGCCGTGAAGGCGCGGCCTGCAGTGCCCATGCGCCGGCGCGTTGGCGCATCCTCCAGCAGTTCCTGCACGGCAGCCGCGAGTGCGGCCGCATCGGCGCACTGGCGCGCCGCGCCGGCATCCAGCGCGTTCCGCGCGGCGTCGGCGAAGTTGAAGGTGGACGGACCGATGAGCACCGGCACGCCGACCGTGCAGGGCTCGATGAGGTTCTGGCTGCCGAAGTCGAGCAGGCTGCCGCCGACGAAGGCGACATCCGCAGCAACGTAGTAGGCGAACATCTCTCCCATGCTGTCGCCCAGCCAGACCTGAGTGTCGGGGGCGACGGGCTGCTCGTCGGAGCGCCGCTGCAGTTTCAGGCCGCGCGCTTCGACGAGTTGCGCGACCGCGTCGAAACGTTGAGGGTGGCGGGGGACGATAACCAACAGTGCCGTCCTGCCGTGACTGACTTTCAGCCACTCGTCGAGAATCAGCGCTTCCTCGCCTTCGCGCGTACTCGCGCAGAGGAAAACGGGGCGCTCGCCGATGCGACGGCGGAATTCCGCACCGATCTCCAGTTGCTTGGCAGGTGGTTCGATGTCGAACTTCATGTTGCCGAACACGGCGACTTCGGGCGCGCCGAGGCGCAGCAGGCGCTGGGCATCCTCCGTGCCGATCGCGGCGATCGCGGAGAGTTGCCGCAAGGCGGTGCGCGTCAGCAGGGGGAAGCGCGCATAGCGGGCTGCCGATTTTTCCGACAGGCGTGCATTGACCAACAGCAGGGGAACATCGATATCGCGGCAGGCGGCCACAAGGTTAGGCCACAGCTCGGTTTCCATCACCAGGCCGAGAGCGGGCTTGAAATGACGCAGGAAGGCCTTGACCGCCCAAGGCGTGTCGTATGGCAGATAGACGCGTTCCACCCCCGGACCCAGCTTGCCGAACAGGATCTTCGAGGTGGCGCGGCCGGTCGGCGTCATGTGGGTGAGCAGGATGCGGTGATCCGGATAGCGTGCGCGCAGGGCCGCGACCAGCGGCTCGGCGGCGCGCGTTTCGCCGACCGACACGGCATGAATCCAGATGACGGGTTCCGGCGGGCGCGGACGGTAAAGCCCGAAGCGTTCGCCCCAATGGCGCAGATATTCCTTCTGCCGGCGCGCCCGCCAGAGCAGATGCAGCACGGCCCAGGGCAGCAGGGCATGAATGGCGAGGGTGTAGAGGAAGCGCGACATTGAAAATCAGGCTCGGCAAGTGAATCCCGTGATGAAAGGGACGACCGAAATCGCGAACATGATGTATCCACCTTGGTTTTCCAGGGCCAAGTTAGATACATTAAAAAAGAGCGGCCTTCCCAGCGAGGATTTTGGGGCTTGAGGGAGAAGTGATCAAGGACGTTGTGCCCCTCCCTTCCCAAAATCCTGCGTCATGGCATACTTGCGTTCAATCATTGAACGCAAGGTGTAAGTTGTTGTCGCCAACCCAATCCGAAGAAACCCACCTCCGGGTGCTGCGCCTGCTCGAAGCCAATCCGCAGTTGAGCCAGCGCGAACTGGCCGAAGCGCTGGGCGTGAGTCTGGGCAAGACCAACTACTGTCTCAAGGCCTTGCTGGAGCGGGGGTTGATCAAGATTCAGAATTTTCGCAACAGCCAGAACAAGGCCGCCTATACCTACTACCTGACGCCGGAAGGCATCAGCAAAAAAACTGTGCTGACGGCGGGTTTTCTCAAGCGCAAGTTGGCTGAATATGAAACCCTGAAAAGGGAAATTGACCTGCTTAAGACCGAAGTAGGCGAATCAACAAACGAACCTGGGCACGCGAGTATCAAAACATGACTGAAACGACCAAGAAGATTGCTCTAATCACCGGCATCACCGGCCAGGATGGCGCCTACCTTGCCGAGTTCCTGCTGAACAAGGGCTACGAAGTCCACGGCCTCAAGCGTCGCACCTCGCTCTTCAACACCGACCGCATCGATCACTTGTATCAGGATCGCCACGAGAAGGGCGTCCGTTTCTTCCTGCACCACGGCGACATGACCGATTCGAGCAGCCTGATCCGCATCATCCAGCAAGTTCAGCCCGACGAAATCTACAACCTCGCCGCCCAGAGCCACGTGGCGGTTTCATTCGAAGAACCCGAATACACCGCCAACTCCGACGCCCTCGGCGTCCTGCGCCTGCTCGAAGCCATCCGCATCCTCGGATTGGAGAAAAAGACCCGCTTCTATCAGGCCAGCACCAGCGAACTCTACGGACTCGTTCAGGAAACTCCCCAGAAGGAAACCACCCCCTTTTACCCCCGCAGCCCTTACGCCGTCGCCAAGCTCTACGGCTACTGGATTGTGGTGAACTACCGCGAAGCCTACGGCCTTTACGCTTGCAACGGCATCCTCTTCAACCACGAATCCCCGATCCGCGGCGAAACCTTCGTCACAAGAAAGATCACCCGCGCACTGGCCCGCATCAAGCTCGGCCTGCAAGACTGCCTCTACCTGGGCAACCTGGACGCCAAGCGCGACTGGGGCCATGCCCGGGACTACGTCGAGATGCAGTGGCTGATGCTGCAGCAGGACGAGCCCGAAGACTTCGTTATCGCCACCGGGGTGCAATACAGCGTCCGCGACTTCGTCAATGCCGCCGCGAAGGAGATCGGTATCGCCATCCGCTGGGAAGGGCAGGGTGTGGAAGAGAAAGGCTATGGCTCGAACGGCAAATGCATCGTCGCCGTCGATCCGCGCTACTTCCGTCCCACCGAAGTCGAGACGCTACTAGGCGACCCCACCAAGGCGAAAGAAAAGCTCGGCTGGACGCCGAAAACCACCTTCGACGAACTCGTCGCCGAAATGGTGCGGGAAGACCTCAAGTCCGCCGAACGCGACGAACTCATCAAGAAACATGGCTACAAGGCCATGGACTACCACGAATGAGTGCGATGCCCGCCGCGAATCTGGCTGATAAGAGAGGCACCCTGAAGATCTTCTCCGATGGGAAAGTTGCAATATCACCGGCAACTGCCTGGTATCTCTCTGATCTTGGCGAATTCCGGGGTAAGCAGGAGCTTTACACCCGGCAATCTCCGCAACGCCTCAAGGCTTTGCGCGAGCATGCATTGATCGAGAGCGCCGTGTCATCGAACCGCATTGAAGGCGTTTCCGTTGAGCCTTCTCGGATCCGCGATGTGCTGGTGTCACCCAAGCCTCTGTTCCATGATCGCGACGAGGAGGAGGTGCGTGGCTACCGCGATGCCCTGACCTGGATTCACCAGGACGCCCAGCACATTCCCATCACCAACGAGACGATCCAGCGCTTACATGCCATGACGCGTGGCCAGATCTGGGATGCCGGCCTGTACAAGGAAAAGGATGGTGACATCATTGAGCGCTACCCGGACGGGAGTGAACGCGTGCGTTTCCGTACCGTGTCGGCCAGGCAGACTCCTGCGGCCATGGGTCAGTTGGTCGCCGACTGGCAGACTTGCTTGGAGGAACGCTGGGTTCCGTCACCGATTGCCCTGGCTGCCTTCAACCTCGATTTCCTGTGCATCCATCCGTTCCGCGATGGCAATGGTCGAGTCTCCCGCCTGCTCTGGCTGTTGCAGAGCTACCAGTTGGGCTTCGAGGTCGGCCGTTACATCAGCCTTGAGCGCTTGGTCGAGCAGAACAAGGATCGCTACTACGAAACCCTGGAACAAAGCTCGCAAGGCTGGCATGAGGGCAAACATGATCCCTGGCCGTACATCAATTACGCGCTGTTCATTCTGAAAACCGCCTATCGGGAATTCGTCGAGCGCGTTGGCGAAACCTCGGAACCTCGGGGTTCGAAGACCCAGCTGGTGCTCGAAGTCATCGGCAGGATGTCCGGCACTTTTTCACTGGCAGACCTGGAAAGTGCCTGCCCGGGTGTCAGCCGCGACATGATTCGGCGCGTGCTTACTACTCAGAAGGGGCAGACGGTCGATTGCATCGGTCGCGGCCCTGGGGCGCTCTGGCAGAAAAGAGGTAATTAGCGTGAAAGAGGGTAATAAAGAGGGCACAAGGGCAGCGTTGAGATCACAAAATGTGATCCCAACTCCGCAAGAACAAACCCGCCCGATTGGTTTTGTGCAGCCAGGCAAGGGCTCAAAATGAACCCTGACTCCCGCATCTACATCGCCGGTCACCGCGGCCTCGTCGGTTCCGCCCTCATGCGCAATCTGCAGGCCAAGGGCTACACCAACCTGCTGACGCGCACCCACGCCGAGCTCGACCTCACCCGCCAAGCCGACGTCGAGGAATTCTTCGCCCGGGAGAAACCCGACTACGTCTTCCTCGCCGCCGCCAAGGTCGGGGGCATCCACGCCAACAACGCATACCCCGCCGAATTCATCCGCGACAACCTCGCCATCCAGACCAACGTGATCCACGCCGCTTGGCAAAACAACGTCAAGCGCCTGCTCTTCCTCGGCTCCAGCTGCATCTACCCCAAGCTCGCCCCGCAGCCGATGAAGGAAGAGTATCTGCTCACCGGCCCGCTCGAACCCACCAACCGTCCCTACGCCCTCGCCAAGATCGCCGGCATCGAAATGTGCTGGAGCTACAACCGGCAATACGGCACCCAATACCTTGCCGTGATGCCCACCAACCTCTACGGCCCCGGCGACAACTACCACCCCGAAAACAGCCACGTCATCCCGGCGCTGATCCGCAAGTTTCACGAAGCCAAGCAAAAAAACGCTCCAAACGTCACTGTCTGGGGTACCGGCAGCCCGCGCCGCGAATTCCTCTACAGCGACGACATGGCCGATGCCTGCGTCTTCCTGATGAACCTGCCAGACGAAAAGTTTGTCCCGTTGCTGGGCCAGGACCGCAACGACGGCCTGCCGCCTTTGATGAACATCGGTGTGGGTCACGACCTCACGATT
>JAJZRT010000363.1 GCA_021802595.1 Pseudomonadota bacterium | reverse complement strand
CATGGTTTCTGGTGATATGCAAACCCTTCATGTCGATCTCGGCGACCGCTCCTACCCCATTCACATCGGAGCCGGCCTGCTGGGGCGGGCCGAACTGATTCTTCCGCATCTTGCACAGAAGCGGGTGATGGTGGTGACCAATTCGACGGTGGCACCACTTTACCTGGCCCGGCTGGTGGCGACGCTGAAGGCCGGCGGCGTGACCGTGGCGCAGGTGGTGTTGCCGGACGGGGAGGCGTACAAGAACTGGGAGACGCTGAACCTGATTTTCGATGCGCTGCTGGGCGATCGCGCCGAGCGCAAGACGACGCTGATCGCGCTGGGGGGCGGCGTGATCGGCGACATGACCGGCTTTGCGGCGGCAAGCTACCAGCGCGGCGTGCCCTTCATCCAGATCCCCACCACGTTGCTGTCCCAGGTCGATTCGTCGGTGGGCGGCAAGACCGGGATCAACCATCCGCTCGGCAAGAACATGATCGGTGCGTTCTACCAGCCGCAGGTCGTGCTGGCCGACACCGATACCCTCAAGACCTTGCCCCCGCGCGAACTTTCGGCCGGGCTCGCCGAGGTGATCAAGTACGGCCTGATCTGGGACGCCGACTTCCTCGCCTGGCTTGAAGCCAGCATGGACAGGCTGCGCGCGCTCGATGCGGAAGCGATCACCCATGCGATTTACCGATCGTGCGAAATCAAGGCGCAGGTGGTCGGGCAGGATGAGCGCGAAGGCGGCATCCGGGCGATCCTCAACCTGGGCCATACCTTCGGTCATGCGATCGAAACCGGCATGGGCTACGGCAACTGGCTGCACGGCGAGGCGGTGGCGGCCGGCATGGTGCTGGCGGCGGAAACCTCGCAGCGGCTGGGCTGGATTTCCGGTGCGGACGTTGCGCGGACGCGCGCGCTGATCCGGGCCGCCGGCTTGCCGGATGTCGCGCCCGATCTCGGCGTCGACCGGTATCTCGAGTACATGGGTCACGACAAGAAGGTGGAGGGGGGCAAGATGCGCTTCGTGCTGTTGAAGAGGCTGGGCGAGGCGGCCATCACTGCCGACGTGCCGACCGACGTATTGGCGGATGTGCTGACGGCGCCGCGCTGACGGGAGAATCCTGATGGAAACGTCGTTCGCCTCCTACGCAGCGCATTCCAGTCAATCCCGCGGCCGCCTGCACGCCGAACCGCCCGCCGCGCCGCGTTCCGAGTTCCAGCGTGACCGCGACCGCATCATCCATTCCACCGCGTTCCGGCGGCTCGAATACAAGACCCAGGTGTTCGTGAACCACGAGGGCGACCTGTTCCGTACCCGCCTGACCCACAGCATCGAAGTGGCGCAGATCGGTCGCACGATTGCGCGACTGCTGAATCTGAACGAAGACCTCGTCGAAGCCGTCGCACTGGCGCATGACCTTGGCCACACGCCCTTTGGCCATGCCGGGCAGGATGCGCTGAATGCCTGCATGCGCGAGCACGGCGGCTTCGAGCACAACCTGCAGTCGCTGCGCGTGGTCGACCTGCTGGAGGAGCGCTACGCCGAATTCGATGGATTGAATCTCACCTTCGAGGCGCGCGAGGGCATCCTCAAGCATTGCTCCCTCGCCAATGCCGAGAAACTCGGCGCGGTGGGCGAGCGTTTCCTGAACAAGCAGCAGCCCTCGCTCGAGGCGCAGGTTGCCAATCTGGCGGACGAGATCGCCTACAACAATCACGACGTCGACGACGGCTTGCGCTCAGGGCTGATCACGCTGGAGCAGCTGTCCGAGGTCCAGCTGTTTGCCCGCCACCTGGCCGAGGTGCGCGCGAAATATCCCGCCTTGCAGGGACGTCGCGTGGTGACCGAAACCGTGCGCCGCATCATCAACACGCTGATCCTGGACCTGGTGAACACCACGCGCAGGAACATCGAGAACAGCGGCGTGCAGACCCTCGCTGAGGTGCGTGCGGCGCCCCCGCTGGTGGCATTCAGCCCGGCGCTGCTCGACGAGCACCGTGAGCTCAAGCGCTTCCTTCTCCGCCATCTCTATCGCCACTACAAGGTGGCGCGCATGAGCGCCAAGGCGGGACGCATCATCAGCGATCTCTACACGGCCTTCACCGGCGATGCCCGCCTGCTGCCGCCCGAACATCAGGCGCGCGAGTCGCTCGAGGGGGCCCGTGCAGTGGCCGATTACATCGCCGGGATGACCGACCGCTATGCCATGCGTGAACACAGGCGGATTTTCGCGGTGGAAGAGATCTACGGTTGAGCCGGTACAACCGGAATCTCCCTTTCCCGAGGTGACGCATTTTCCCGGGCTCTCCCTCCCGCAATCTGTCAGCATTTTGTAAACGATTGGCCGAGGGCCATGACGCGGTCGTGTCCGCGAGATCCGCACAGGGTCAGGGTTTGCGGCGCTTTCCATGATTGGCATGCTTGCTGCTCAGGCGTATGCATCTGCATTCCGACCGAGGAGAGAATGATGAGCGTACTGATCGAACCTGCCGACCTGCAGGCCGCGATGGCGAGTGAGCCCATGGTGATGATCGACACCCGTGACCCGGATGCATACGCCCGGGGGCATCTCCCCGGCGCGGTGAATCTGCGCGATATCTTTACCTATCTGGCGACCACGGACACGGAGGGTCTGGAGACCATGAGGGAAAAATTCGCCGCGGCGTTCGGGGCGGCCGGCTTGTCGGGCAAGGAAACGGCCGTGCTGTACGAAGATGCCATGAATACCGGCTTTGGCCAGTCGTGCCGCGGCTATTTCATCCTGAGCTATCTCGGTTATCCCAAAATCAGGGTACTGCATGGCGGCTATCAGGCCTGGCTGGCCGCGGGCCTGCCAACCAGTACGGAGCCGGTGACGCCGGTCCCGGCGACCTTCCCCGCAGGCGTGCCCACCGACGTGATGGTGGACAAGGACACGATGCTCGCAGCGGTCAAGTCCGGCAGTGCGACCTTGCTCGACGTGCGTGACGTCGACGAATGGATCGGCGCGAGTTCGTCGCCCTACGGTCCGGACTTCTGCCCGCGCAAGGGGCGCATTCCCGGCGCGCGCTGGATCGAGTGGTACCGCCTGATGAAGCCGGGCGCCGACGGCCCGGTATTCAAGACCGGGCCCGAGGTGCTGGCCGAGTGCCTGACGGCGGGCATCACACCGGAGACGCCGGTGATCGTGTATTGCTTCAAGGGTGCGCGCGCATCCAATACCTTCCTCATCCTCAGGGAGGCCGGCATCCGGAACGTGAAGATTTATTTCGGTTCGTGGAACGAGTGGTCGCGCGATCCGGCGCTGCCGATCGAGGAAGGCTTCCCGCGCGGGGCTGTAGCGGCCTACGCCGAAGCGGCCTGACAGGTGTCGTCGGCAAGGCGCTGATCGCGGTCCGGGTCAATCGCCAGGCGGCAGCGTGCGTGCCGCCACCCAGCACGTGACTTCGCTGGCGCCCGCCCGTCTCAGGGTCGCGGCCAGTTCATCGAGGCTGGTACCGGTGGTCATGACATCGTCGACCAGGGCGATGCGCTGTCCCCGCACATCGCCCGTGCATGCAAATGCGCCGCGCAAGTTGCGGCGCCGTGCGTCGTGCTTCAGGCCCATCTGTGGCGGCGTGTCGCGGATGCGCCGGCAACTGGAGTTGTCGAGTGTGAGCTTCAGCCGTTTTGCCACTTCGCGGGCGATTTCGGTGGCATGGTTGAAGCCGCGTTCGCGGATGCGTGCCGCATGCAGGGGCATGGCAATCAATCGATCCGGTACGGGCGTGCCCTCGACGGCACGGGCAAGGCACTCGCCCAGCAGCGGTGCAATGGCGAGCCGGCCATGGTATTTCAGGCGCGGGATCAGGCGGTCGAGGGGAAAGGCGTAATCCAGCGCCGCAATCGTGCGCCCGAACGCGGGCGGGCGTTTGAGACAGGCGCCGCAGGTCAGCCCATGCGGCGTGGGGAGGGCGCATTGCGGGCACTGCGCCTGCGTGTGCCAGGGCAGGTCGGCGAGACAGGCGGCGCACAGCTGTCCTGTCCCGCTCTCGCGCCCGCACAAAAGACAGTGCCGCGGAAACAGACGATTAAAAAATAGACTGATGTTCAATTCGGTGGTCAGTCAAAATTGACAGGGGCGACCTCTCCCCTGAGAATGGCGACATGAAAGTCAAACGCGTCATTACGGCCTCGTCTTCCCGTTTCGCTGCCCAGCTGTTCAATCTCATCACCATCGCGGTGCTGCTGATTTCGCTGACAGCCCTGTTGCTGGGCAAGCTGCTCGCCAGCCAGAAAATCGGCTTCCTGCCTCTGGTGCTGTCGCTGCCGCCAGTGATGATCTGGCTGGGGGCGTCGATTTTTGTCTATGCCAGTATCGCTCACCATCCCAACCCGCGCACGGCCCATTACAACAAATGGGCAGGGTACCGCTACTACGGCGTGATGGGCAGCCTGGTGGTGTTCGGCCAGCCGCTTTACGAACTGCTGGGTGGCTGGCAGGGATTGATGCTGGTGCTGGGGCTGGCCGTAGCGATCATCGTGCCGTGGGCATTGTTTGATATTTACCGGGCCGCGCGCGAGCCGTGGCAGGACATGACTATAGAGGTAGCGATCAATGAATGATCTGGCTCATCCCCCCGTGCGCCGTTCGGTGGCCGACATCGATGCCCTGTTCGCGCTGCCGTTCGCTGACCTGATGTTCCAGGCGCAGACGGTTCACCGGCAGAACTTCGATCCCAACAAGGTGCAGCTCTCCACGCTGCTGTCGATCAAGACCGGCGGCTGTTCCGAGGACTGCGGCTACTGCCCGCAGTCGGCGCGCTACGACGCCGGCGTGGAAAACCAGGGCCTGCTCGACATCGACGACGTGCTCAAGGCCGCCAAGGCCGCCAAGGCTGCCGGCGCCTCGCGATTCTGCATGGGCGCCGCCTGGCGCGGTCCCAAGCAGCGCGATCTCGAACCCGTGCTCGACATGGTGCGCGAAGTGAAGGCGCTGGGACTGGAGA
>JAJZRT010000362.1 GCA_021802595.1 Pseudomonadota bacterium | reverse complement strand
GATTTCCATGCCGAGGTCCTCGTAGGCGCCGATGACGTGGCGCGGACGCAGGCCGCCAACGAACAGCATCACAGTCTTGCCTTCGAGGCGCGGCTTGTACTTGTCGATGACGGCCTGCATCATCGGCTGGTACTTGGCGATCACTTTCTCGGCGCCTTCCTTGATCCTGTCGTCGAAATGGCTGGCGATTTCGCGCAGGGAGGCCGCGATCTTGGACGGGCCGAAGAAGTTGTATTCGACCCAGGGAATGCCGTACTTCTCTTCCATGTGGCGCGAGATGTAGTTCATCGAGCGGTAGCAGTGCAGCACGTTGAGCTTGGCCTTGGGGGTGTTCTCCAGCTCGGCGATGGAGCCGTCGCCGGACCACTGGGCGATCACGCGCAGGCCCATTTCCTCGAGCAGGATGCGCGACGCCCAGGCATCGCCGCCGATGTTGTAGTCGCCGATGATGGCAACGTCGTAGGGCGTGGCTTCGAAGGCGGCGGGCTTGCCGTCCATCTTGTCGAACACCCAGTCGCGGATGGTGTCGTTGGCGATGTGGTGGCCCAGCGACTGCGACACGCCGCGGAAGCCTTCGCAGCGCACCGGCACGATGGTCTTGCCGCCGAATTCCTTCGACTTCTTCTTCGACACCGCTTCGATGTCGTCGCCGATCAGGCCGATCGGGCACTCGGACTGCACGGTGATGCCCTTGTTGAGCGGGAACAGATCCTGGATCTCGTCCATGATCTTCTCCAGCTTCTTGTCGCCGCCGAAGACGATGTCCTTCTCCTGGAAGTCGGAGGTGAACTGCATGGTGACGAAGGTGTCCACGCCGGTGGTGCCGATGTAGTAGTTGCGGCGGGCGGCCCAGGAATACTGGCCGCAGCCGACCGGGCCGTGGCTGATGTGGATCATGTCCTTGATCGGGCCCCACACCACGCCCTTGGAACCGGCGTAGGCGCAGCCGCGGATGGTCATCACGCCGGGGATGGACTTGACGTTGGACTTGACGCCGCAATCCGGCTTGCCTTCCTCGTAGGTGCCCAGATGCTTGGCGCGCCGCTTGGCGGTTTTGTCCGGATAGACTTCCAGCACCTCCTTGATGAGGTCCTGGTTTCTGGCTTTGACTTCTTCGACTGTAAGGCTCATTTCGCCCTCCTGTTTGACGTAGACATCGATGTGAACACTGGATACCGGCACCCCGGTTCCCCGGGAAAACTCTGCGAATGGCACCGCTTCAACGAGCCGGCGATGCCCTTGGCAGAGGTTTCCCTCTGTCGAGTCCGCCACCCGTGTGCCCGCCCGAGTAACAACGGGCACGCGGACGACGAAACTCTAATTACGCAGCCGCTTCCGCTGCGAGCTCGGCGGCGGTCTTGCCGACGATGGACTCGTCCACCGCCTTCATGATCCCGTGCTCCATCAGCATGTCTTCCAGTTCGTCCATGGTGATGGGGGTCGGGATGATGCCGTTGCCGGAGTTGTTGTGGATCTTCTGCGCCAGATCGCGGTACTCCTGGGCCTGCTTGGAATCCGGCGCGTACTCGATCACCGTCATCCGGCGCAGTTCGGCGTGCTGAACCACGTTGTCGCGCGGCACGAAATGGATCAGCTTGGTGCCGAGCTTGGCGGCCAGCGATTCGGCCAGTTCCAGTTCCTTGTCGGTCTGGCGCTCGTTGCACACCAGCCCGCCCAGGCGCACGCCACCGGAGTTGGCGTACTTCAGAATGCCCTTGGAGATGTTGTTGGCCGCGTACATGGCCATCATCTCGCCCGACATCACGATGTAGATTTCCTGCGCCTTGTTCTCGCGGATGGGCATGGCGAAGCCGCCGCACACCACGTCGCCGAGCACGTCGTAGGAGACGTAGTCGATGCCGTCGTAGGCGCCTTCCTCTTCCAGGAAGTTGATCGAGGTGATCACGCCGCGGCCGGCACAGCCGACGCCGGGCTCAGGACCGCCGGACTCGACGCACTTGATGTCCTTGTAGCCGATCTTCATCACGTCCTCGAGCTCGAGGTCTTCCACGCTGCCGGCTTCGGCGGCCAGGCTGAGGATGGTGTCCTGGGCCTTGGCGTGCAGGATCAGGCGGGTGGAGTCGGCCTTGGGATCGCAGCCGACGATGAGGATTTTCTGTCCCAGGTCAGCCAGCGCAGCCAGCGTGTTTTGCGAGGTGGTGGATTTGCCGATCCCGCCCTTGCCGTAGAAAGCAATTTGTCTCAGAGCAGACATGTATATCTCCTTAAGTTAAAAAAATTCAAAACCGGTTCGCCCTGGCAGCAAGCACTCAGCCGACTCGGAAGCATCTGCGCACCGTTTCTTCTTCTTTTCGGATACGGACCCGGCAAAACATTCGCTGCACGCCGGGTATTCAGCAACGACCGTGCCACCCCGGATTTTTCCCGATAACACAATGTTTTAAATGGATCTTTTACTCGCGAAACGCTGCGGCCCGGCATGTTGCAAACGCGACAATCCGCGGAACGCTGTAGCGAAGGGGACAGGCAGGGGGAAAAGGGGAGAGGGCGATTCAATGCCGCGGCAGCGGCAGATCGCTCAGCCGGTACTGGCCGCGCTCGACCGCCTCGGCCAGATGGCCCAGGGTCAGACCGCCCAGATAGGCGAGCATCTCGCGCTTGACGCGCTTCCATTTGCGGTGGACCGGACAGGCCGTCTCGTCGCTGCATTGCTTGAGCCCGAGCAGGCATTCGCGTTCAACCCGGACGCCCTCCAGCAGGAGAACAATGTCGAGCAGGCTGGTCCGTTCCGCGCCGCCGCGCAGGATGAAGCCGCCGCGGCGACCGCGGGTCGAGTCCAGGATATGCCCGCGGCTGAGGTCCTGCAGGATCTTGGCCAGATAGGCCGCCGGCACGCCGAGGTTGCCGGCGATCTCGCGATTGAGCACCGGCAGGCCGCGCGGCTGCGTGGCCAGGTAGATTAGCGCCTGGATGGCGTATTGGCTGGTGCGGGAGAAGATCATGCCATCCAGCGAAGCAACGCGCATGCCACGCGCCGGCGCCCTCTCAGGCCGCACCGGTGCTGCCCGCAGCGAACTGCCCGCTTGTCGCAAACCCTACACTTCGTTCCACGCTGTCCGACATGCGACACGGTGCGCCCGCCGGCTCTGCGCGGCCCAGCCGCGTCCGGACGTCCTTAGGGAAGCGCTGAACAAGTTGATTCCGCTCATGGTTCGACAGGCTCACCACGAACGGAATCAACAAGTTGCCGTTCGTCCTGAGCTTGTCGAAGGACTTGTTCAGCGCTTCCCTAGACACGCCCTTCGACAGGCTCAGGGCGAACGGAATCGACTGATCTCGCGCACCGGAACGCTTCTTGCTGACGTCCTGACATACACACGACATCCAGGAGAGAAGCAATGCAAATTGGCGTGGAAACCGCAAAGGCGGTGGACAACAAACGGCTGTTCGTGGTCGCCGACGACGACATCACCCGCATGGCGCTGCAGTTCATGCTGCACGACGAAAACGAGACGCACGACCTGCCGACGCTGGAAGCGGCGTTCGACAAGAGCATCGAGTGGAAGCCAGATCTGCTGCTGCTCGGCATCGACGTCGTGCACGCGCGCGGCACGGGCGTGCTACTGCTGGTCCGCTCGCGCCTGCCGCAGACCAGGCTGCTGCTGGTGGCGGACAGCCGCGACGACCCGCTGGTGGCGGCCTGCCAGAGCATCGGCATCGACGGCCTGCTGGTGAAGCCGCTGACGGTCGAGGACACGCGCCGCAAGGTCGACGGCATGCTGGGCCGCAGGCGCGCACCGATCACTATCCATGCACTATGACCTTTGCCGCGCTGCGCGGGCACAGCGCCAATCTGGTGGGTGTGCCCACCGGCCTGCTGGCGAGCGCGGCATTCAATGATTCTCCGCTGACGCTGCGTATCCGCGGCGTGCACGAAAGCCACGCCCGGCTGTTCGAGCGCCTGGCGACGGCCGGCAGCCAGGCCGAGGCGGGACAGCTTTTCCAGGACTATATGGACAACACTTTCGGCCTGCGACGACCGAATGCCGAGCCGGGCGGGGTACGCCGCTACCGCGCCAGCTATCTGCGCCTGCTCAATGGCTGGGGCTACGACGCCAGCAGCCGCGAGGGCGCCGTGGTGAAGGGCTGGGTCGAAAGCCGCTTCGGCCTGTTCCCGACCTTCCACAAGACGCCGCTGGCACGCTTCACCTCGCCGGCCTGGTCGCGCTACGTGGAGGACAAGCTGTCCAGCCGTTTCCACAACAACGCCATCACCACGCAGCTGGACCTGCTGTACGAGTTCAGCCAGTGGTCGCTCGCCCGCTGGCTGCGCCCGGGGCAGCGCCACCTCACCCTGTACCGGGGCGTCAACGACTTCCGCGAGATCAGCCTGTTCGGCCGGGCGCATCCGCTCAGGACAGGCCCTTCGACTTCGCTCAGGACAGGCCCGGCGCTGGTCCGGCTGAACAACGTCAGCTCATTCACCGCTCGCCGCGACATCGCCGGCGAATTCGGCGACACCCTGATCGAAGCGAAGGTGCCGACAGTCAAGATCCTGTTCTGCAACGATCTGCTGCCACGCCCTGTGCTGCGAGGCGAGGCGGAATACCTGGTGATCGGCGGCGACTATCGCGTCACGGTCAGCTGTTTCTGACATGCGCCACACGACACGCGACGATCTGCACGACCGTACGCTGGGGGCCTACCTCGGCTTCGCGGTCGGCGACGCACTGGGCGCGACGGTCGAATTCATGATGCCAGGCGAAATCCAGCATGCCTACGGCATGCACCGCGACATGATCGGCGGCGGCTGGCTCAAGCTCAAGCCAGGACAGGTTACCGACGACACGCAGATGGCGCTGGCCCTGGGCCAGGCCATCGTCGCCAGCGGCGGCTGGAATCCGCGTGCCGCGGCAGATGCCTTTGTCGGCTGGCTGAAGTCGAGACCGGTGGACGTCGGCAACACCTGCCGCCGCGGCATCCAGCGCTACATGGCGGAC
>JAJZRT010000361.1 GCA_021802595.1 Pseudomonadota bacterium | reverse complement strand
GTAGGGCAGTATCTCGGCGTAGCTCCAGCCCTTGTTCCCCAGCTCAAACCAACGGTCGTAGTCCTGACGCTGCCCCCGAACGTAGAGCAGACCGTTGAGTGAACTCGATCCACCCAATACCTTGCCGCGCGGCCACTGTAGCTGACGGTTGGCAATGCCCTCGTCCGGCTCCGTGACGTAGCACCAATCGAGTTTCGGGTTGTGCATCGTCTTGAAGTAGCCCACCGGGATGTGGATCCACGGATTGCGATCCGAGCCGCCGGCTTCGAGAAGCAAGACCCGGACGCCTGGATCCGCGGACAGTCGATTGGCCAGTACACAGCCCGCAGAGCCTGCTCCGACCACAATGTAGTCAACTTCCACCGACATGATGCCTGTCTCCCAAATGCGTCGGCCGGCACCAAGAGCCATGACCAGTCGCCTAGACTTACGAATAAAATGAAACGGTGTGTTTCAATATGATGCGCGGTGACTATTAACCATCGAAAAAAACGGATCAAGAAGAATCAGCATCGGAGGCGAATAATGAAACGAAAAACGGGCGAGTTGGATCAATATCGCACTGCAGCATGGCCGGAGCCTGAGGCTACTGAAGAGAGCGATCCGGGATGCCCGGACTCTCGCAACGATGTCCGGCGCCTGCGACCGTTGACGGTTCTGGAGCACCTGAGTGAAGCGTCGCAACCGCTGACGCTGGCCCAGTTGAGCAAGCTGATGCGGGTGCCAAAAAGTACTTTGATGCGATTGCTGCGTTCCATGGAAATGCACGGCTATGTGCTGCACATGCCGGCTGAGCGTGGTTTTGTTACGGGTGTCCGATCTGCCACGCTCGCCCTGAGAACGCTGCGCGGCTCAAACATACGACGCGAATGTCGAGCGGTGCTTCGCGGTCTGGTAAAAAAGCTCGGCGAAACCTGCAATCTGACGGTGCCCGATGCCGGTCGCGTGCTCTATGTTGAGCGGATCGATACGACTGCACCCCTGAGAATGCATTTACAACCGGGCACCCTGGTGCCCATGCATTGCACGGCAAGCGGCAAACTGTTTCTTGCCTCAATGTCTCTTCTGGAAAGGCGTAGTGTTCTTGCTCATCTGCCGCTGACCAAGCCTTCCCCGCGCACGATCATTGATCGCCAGAAACTCGATATCGAACTCGACAAAATCGCCAGAGATGATTTCGGCATAGACAATGAGGAATTCGTCCGCGGCATGGTCGCCGTGGCGGTGCCGGTGCGCAGTAATGACAACAAATTGGTGGCAGCCATTGCTTGCCATGCCCCGACTGCGCGTATGTCGCTGGCTGAACTGCGGAACGGGGTGCCAGAACTGCGTGCGGCCGCCGACGCAATGAGACAGGTTTTATTTCCGGCAAAATCTTGACTTGTGCCGCAGCGAATGACGGCTCACGCATACCGGTCGCTTACACCCAAGGTAAGCCCGGCATCGATCAACTGTTGAGCAGCCAGCGTTCGTCACACTAAGCGGCCGTCCCCCGACCAGCCGGTGATAGACCGGCACCGCCACTGCCGATCCCAACTGAACGCGCACGACCAGCGCCAGCGTAGCGTCAAACGCCTTCTGCACTCGCGGGCGAACGCGAGTACCCAAATATGAGTTTAGATTATATAACTTATGTCAGTACCTTTTATCATTTGCTGCATCGCAACAATACAGGTACTATCAACTTGAAATTGCTTTTGCAGCCTTCTGACCGTCATCTACACATTAGGAAATATTGCTATGAAAGCGCAACTACAGAATGCAGGTCGCGTTATTGACTTTGACGTCGCTCTGGCTTCCATCAATTTGCTGGAAAGAGACCGCGTGCGGACGAGAGCCGATCTTGTCCGCGCTGAATTCGTGGTCGATCTGCTGGCTAAGGCCACGAACACCCTGGGAAAATGTGCGGACACCATCAGGAATGGAGTCGTCGGTACGCTTGCCTCAAGGTTCGGCCGTTGCCAGGACCGGGCCGCAGAAGTGGCCCGGCAAGAGGCGACTGGTCGATAAGCGAAAGCCTCTCCTGTTAGCAGAAACGAGACGGCCGAGCCGGCAGGCTTTCATGGCCTGTAGGCTTGCAAGACCGTGACCGCGATCACATGAAAGATATCCTCGGCGCTGCATCCGCGTGAGAGATCATTTGCCGGCTTGGCCAGCCCCTGCAGCACTGGGCCGATAGCGACGGCGCCACCGATGCGCTCGGCCATCTTGTAGCCGATGTTGCCCGCCTCGAGGTTCGGGAAGATCAGCACGTTGGCTCGACCTTTCACCTTGGATTCAGGCAGCTTGCGCTTGGCGATCTCGGCAACGATGGCAACGTCGAGCTGCACGTCGTCATCGATGGCCAGATTCGGCCGGTGAGACTTCACCCGAGCGGCGGCCGCCACCACCTTATCCACCGCTGCATGCTTTGCACTACCGTTTGTGGAAAACGAGAGCATTGCCACGCGCGGCTCTTCCATCAGCAGGGTGCGCGCGCTGTCCGCCGCCATCATGGCGATCTCGGAGAGTTCCTCGGCGCTCGGATCGACCACCAGGGCACAATCGGAAAAGATCAGTCCGCCTTGCAGCGGGTGAAACGATTCGCATAGCATCATCAGGAAGAAACTGGAGACCAGTTTGAAGCCTGGATCGACGCCGATGACCTGGATCGCGGTACGGACGACGTCGGCCGTGGTGTGCAACGCTCCCGAGACGGTGCCCTCGGCGTGGCCACAGCGAACCAACAAATCGGCGCAGACGAGGGGCTCCCTCGCCAGCGCCTCCGCCTGCTTGAGAGACATTCCCTTGTGCTGCCGCAATTCGAACAGCGCTTGTGCCAGTTGCTGCTGGAGTGGCGCGTCGGCAGGGTCATGGAAGCTGATGTCGGCGAGATCGAGCCGGCGCGATCGAGCGAGTTCCAACGCGCGGGGTCGATCGCCCACCAGGATGATTCGGGCAATACCCTCGCGCGTGGCGCGCACCGCAGCTTCAAGAACCCTGGGGTCGTCGCCTTCCGATAGGGCGATGCGTACCGGCTTGCTGCGGGCCTGTTCGATGATCCGGTTGAGTACTTTCATCTGTCTAACTTTTCAGATCGGCCCGCCGCACCCCCCGCCTCAGACGTAATCCTTGTACTTGTCGAGGAAGCGGACGGGTTTGGAGAGCGCATCGCGGCGGAACGGGTCGCCGAGTTCGCGGGTGCACATGATCTCGATGATCGTGGTCTTGCCCTGGTTCATCTGCATGTCGATGGCGCGCTTCAGCGCCGGGCCGACATCCTCGAGTTTGTCGACCACGATGCCTTCGGCGCCCATGGCGCGGGCGATGGCCGCGAAGCTCTGGTTATCGAGCTCGCCGGCGACGAAGCGACGGTTGTAGAAGTCCACCTGATTTTTCTTTTCCGCGCCCCATTGGCGGTTGTGGAAGACCACCGCGGTGACCGGAATATTGTGGCGCACGCAGGTCATGGTCTCCATCATGCTCATGCCCCAGGCGCCGTCGCCGGCGTAGGAGACGGCCGGACGATGGGGAGCGGCCACCTTGGCGCCGATGATGGTCGGGAAGGCGTAGCCGCAGTTGCCGAAGCTCATCGCGGCGAAGAAGCTGCGCGGCTTCTCGAAGCGCAAGTAGCTGTTGGCCACCGAGTTGATGTTGCCGATATCCGTCGACACCATCACGTCCTCGGGCATGGCCTTTTCGAGCTCGCGCAATACCTGGCGCGGATGCAGGTACTCCCCGCCCGAGAACGGTTTCTCCTTGGCGTTCTCCTCGATCACGTCGAGGCTGTACGGATCGCGCTCGTTGCTCCACTCGCCCAGTTCCTTCTCCCAGGCGGCCTTCTCCGCGGCGATCTGCTTCGCGCGCTCGGCCCGGGTGGCATCGCACTCGAGGCTGCGCTGGGACAGGCGCTGGCTCAACGCCACAGCCGCCGCCTTGGCATCGCCGCAGATGCCCACCGAGATCTTCTTGACCAGGCCCAGCATCTTGTTGTCGGCGTCGATCTGGATGATTTTCGCGTTCTTCGGCCAGTAATCCATGCCGTGCTGCGGCAGCGTGCCGAAGGGACCCAGGCGCGAGCCCAGCGCCACCACCACGTCGGCCTGGGCAATGAGCTTCATCGCCGCCTTGGAACCCTGGTAGCCGAGCGGACCGCACCACAGCGGATGGCTGGCGGGAAACGAATCGTTGTGCAGATAGCTATTGACCACCGGCGCCCCGAGGCGCTCGGCCAGCGCCTGGCACTGCTCGACCGCATCGGCCATCACCACGCCGCCGCCCGAGATGATCACCGGAAACTTGGCCTTGGCCAGCAGCTCGGCCGCCTCGTTGAGGCTCTGCTCGCCGCCGGCGCCGCGATCCAGGCGCGAGGGCTTGGGGATCTCGCAGGTGATCTCGCCGTAGAAATAATCGCGCGGAATGTTCAACTGGGTCGGCCCCATCTCGCTCATGGCGCGATCGAAGCAGCGGCCGGTGAACTCCGCCATGCGCGCCGGGTTGGTCACGTGGCCCTGGTACTTGGTGAACTCCTGGAACATCGGCAACTGGTTGCACTCCTGGAATCCGCCCAGACCCATGCCCATGGTGCCGGTCTCGGGGGTGACGATGACCACCGGACTATGCGCCCAGAACGCCGCCGCGATGGCGGTCACGCAGTTGCTGATCCCCGGACCGTTCTGGCCGATCACCAGTCCGTGGCGACCCGAGACGCGCGAGTAGCCGTCGGCCATGTGGGCCGCGCCCTGCTCATGAACCACGGGGATCAGGCGGATGCCGGCCGGCGCGAAGATATCCATGGCGTCCATGAAGGCCGAACCCATGATGCCGAACATGTCGGTCACGCCGTTGGCCACCATGGTTTCCACGAAGGCTTCCGAAGGGGTCATCTTGGTCGGGCCGGTGGGCACCGTGCGCTTGGGGGCTTGATCGTTCATGATGGGCTGTCTCCTGCTGAGGTTGAAGTTCAATGAACCGGTACAATCCGTACCAGTAAGTGAAATTTACTCGCCCTTTAAA
>JAJZRT010000360.1:2526-4997 GCA_021802595.1 Pseudomonadota bacterium | reverse complement strand
CAAGGTCGGCTCGTCCACTGGCAGCACCGGCAGGCCAACGGGATTTTCGCGGTCGCAGATGGTGACGCCGATGCCGATGTCGTCCAGGCCCGAGATGATGATGATGTCGCCGGCTTCGGCTTCGTCGACCGGCACCCGGTCCAGGCCCTTGAAGCCGAGCACCTGGTTGATGCGGCCGCTGGCGACCAGCTCCTCGTGGTTCATCACCACCACCGGCATGCCGGGCTTGATGCGGCCATTGAGCACGCGGCCGACGCCAAGACGGCCAGTGTAGGTCGAGTAGTCGAGCGCGGCGATCTGCAGCTGCAGCGGCGCGTCGGCCGAGCCGGGCGGGGTGGGCACATGCGAGAGCACGGTGTCGAACAGCGGCTTCATGTCAGCCGCGCTGCCACCCTGTGACGGCGCGTCCTTCAGGTCCATGCAGGCCCAGCCGTTGAGGCCGGAGGCGTAGATGATCGGGAAGTCGAGCTGTTCGTCCGTTGCGTGGAGCTTGTCGAACAGGTCGAAGGTCTGATCCACGACCCAGTTCGGACGCGAGCCCGGGCGATCCACCTTGTTGATCACGACGATGGGACGCAGGCCCAGTGCCAGGGCCTTCTTGGTGACGAAGCGCGTCTGCGGCATCGGGCCTTCGACGGCGTCGACCAGCAGCACCACGCCGTCGACCATGCCGAGCACGCGCTCGACCTCGCCGCCGAAGTCGGCGTGGCCGGGGGTGTCGACGATGTTGATGTGGTAGTCGCCGTAGGTGATCGCGGTGTTCTTCGCCAGGATGGTGATGCCGCGTTCCTTTTCCAGGTCGTTGGAGTCCATCACCCGCTCGTCAACCGCCTGGTTGTCGCGGAAGGTGCCGGACTGCTTGAGGAGCTGGTCGACCAGCGTGGTTTTGCCATGGTCGACGTGCGCGATGATGGCGATGTTGCGGAGCTTGCGGGACATGGTGGAGGTCCGGATTCGGTGAAACCCAATATTATAACAGGGTTTCTTGACTATTTACTGGGCAAGCCGATGCGCGGCCAGGCGAGCGTCGATGCGGTCGATCATCTGCTGGTAACGCGGACCGCCGACCGGCCCGAAGCGGCGGTCGAATTCGGTCTGCGGCATGAATTCCGGCAGGTCGTGAAAGTCGGGCAGCAGGTCCGCATCGCTGCGGGCGGTGGCCAGCAGCTGCCGCACCCGGGCGGCGTCATCGCCGGTCGCGCGCGTGCCGAGCTTCACGCCGGCGCGATCGTTGGCCAGGTCGGTGAAACTGAAACCCGAGCCCCGGTCGGCGTCCTCTTCTTCCTTGATCAGGCCGATGGCATTGGCAATGCGGCTGCCGCCGTTGGCCGACAGCGCGGCGGAAATCACGAAATGCTCGGCAAAGTCGCGCCGCCCGTGGATAGCCAGCAGCACCCGCGGCGCCCGGCGGATCGAACGGCTGTCGCCCTCCAGCAGTTTGGGCAGGCTGATCCCGCCCAGGTATGCAGCCAGCGCAGTGAGCGCGGCGCGATTTTCCTCGCGGGCGTCTTGGCCGGTTTGCAGGGCATAGGAGAACAGCGTGCTGGTGATGCTGACCAGCGGCACCGTGCTGCCGCGCGGGTGGGGTTTCAGCAGGGTGTCCAGTTTGGCGGCATAGGCCAGCATGCGTGCCTGGTCTTCCGGCGCGATCAGCAATTCGGCGCTTTTGCGTTCGATCCGGGTCAGCAGTTCGGGACGCCAGCGGTAATCCAGGGTGGCCTGGTTCTCGTCGAAGCTTACCCGTATGAATGCATCGGCCAGCGCGGCATAGGTCGGGTCGCGGCGTAGCCAGCGGTGGGCCATGCGGGCTGTCCAGTCCGCCAGTGTGCCCGGCAGCGGCAGGCTGCCCAACTGCAGGCCCTGGATGCGGATGCCGTCGGGGCCCCCGGCGACCCCGGCGGTGATGTTGAGGTAGCGCCCGAACGGGTTCCACCCTGACGGGTATAAAGGCGGGACGGTCAGTGTGGCAGTGAGCGTGGCCAGTCCCGGCGTGAGGTCGGCGGAAATGCCGCTGACGCGGTGCAGTTCGACGGCGTAGCTGAGTAGCCGGTCAAGCTCGGCCTCGTCGAGCTGGATGCTCTGGACCACGTCGGGTGTCTGCCCGCGCGGGTCGTGCTTCTCGAACAGCGATTTGATCCAGGCGAGATCGGTCCGGCGGAATTGCGCCGGCGGCTCGACCGCCGGGGCATCGTCCAGCATCAGCCAGGGCAGCGCGATGAGCGCGGCCAGCGCAGTGAACAGACTTCCCCAGCCGATCAGGCGCCTCATGGTCATCCGGGCTGGTTGCGCATGAAATCGGCGGTCTTGAAAAATGCGGCAGTGAGTTCCTGCTGCATGGCGGTATCCACCCCGACGTCCTGCATCGCGCGGCTCATGCAGCCCATCCACTGGTCGCGCTCCGCTTCGCCGATGACGAAGGGCATGTGGCGGCGGCGCAGGAAGGGGTGGCCGAAGCGGTCGGTGTATTCCGG
>JAJZRT010000360.1:0-2516 GCA_021802595.1 Pseudomonadota bacterium | reverse complement strand
CCGGCGGACCGCCGGTCCAGCCGGAGAGGAACCAGTAGAGCTTGTTGCGCGACTCGCTGAGATCCGCCGGGTGCAGCTTGCGGATGCCGTAGTAGTCCGGGTCCTCGTCCATCAGGTCGTAGAAGCGGTCGACCAGTTGGCGGATCATGTCGCCGCCGCCGAGGCGTTCGTAATGGGTTGGCATAGTCAGACCTTCACCGGCTTGACGGTTGCCGCCGCGGCCTTTGCCAGTCGGCGGGCCTCGTCCGGACTGGCGGCAGTGGCGAGCGCCACGCCCATGCGGCGGCGGGCGAAGGCTTCGGGCTTGCCGAACAGGCGGATGTCGACGCCGGGCATCCGCATCGCTTCGGCAACGCCGTCGAAGGCGATGCCGGCCGCCTCCATGCCGCCGTAGATCACCGCCGACGCGCCGGGTTCACGCAGGCCGGCGTCGACCGGCAGGCCGAGGATGGCGCGCGCGTGCAGCTCGAACTCGTTCAGCCGCTGCGTCGCCATCGTCACCATGCCGGTGTCGTGCGGGCGCGGGCTGACTTCGGAAAACCACACCGTGTCGCCCCTGACGAACAGCTCCACGCCGAAAATCCCGCGCCCGCCGAGATTGCCGGTGACGGCGGTGGCAATCTCCTGCGCGCGTTTGAGTGCGGCGGCGGACATCGCCTGCGGCTGCCACGATTCGACGTAGTCGCCCCTCACCTGCACGTGGCCGATGGGCGCGCAGAAATGCGTCTCGACCTGGCCCGAGGCGCCGACCGCGCGCACGGTCAGCAGCGTGATCTCGTAGTCGAAGTCGATCACCCCTTCGACGATGACGCGGCCCTTGTGCACACGGCCGCCGGCCGCCGCATAGTCCCAGGCGGCGGCGAGTTCGCTGGCGTCGTCGACGCGCGACTGACCCTTGCCGGACGACGACATCACCGGCTTGACGATCACCGGATAGCCCAGCTTGCCGGCGGCGTCGCTCAGCTCGGCGAGGCTGTCGGCGAACACGTAGGGCGAGGTGGGAAGATTCAAAGTCTCGGCGGCCAGCCGGCGGATGCCCTCACGGTTCATGGTGAGGTTGGCGGCGCGTGCGGTGGGGATGATTTCGGCGAGTCCGGCCGCCTCGATCTCCAGCAGGGTTTCGGTGGCGATCGCCTCGATTTCCGGCACCACCAGTTGCGGCTTCTCTGTCTCGATCAGCGCGCGCAGGGCCGCGCCGTCGCTCATGTCGATCACGTGGGCGCGATGGGCCACCTGGTGGCCGGGGGCGTTGGCGTAGCGGTCGACCGCGATGACTTCGACGCCGAGGCGTTGCAGCGCGATGATGACTTCCTTGCCAAGTTCGCCCGCGCCCAAGAGCATGACGCGGGTGGCGGACGGGGAGAGTGGGGTGCCGAGGCGCATACGTAAATCCAGCAAACCGAAAACCCGATTTTACCGTGGCTTACAGATAAGCCTCGATCGGCAGCATCTGCAGCAGGCCGCGCTGGATGGGCGCGGTGTCGGGTTCGACATCAAACGTGCATTCACTACCCTGGTGGACAGCCATCCATTGCAGGCGTTCCACGATCGGCTTCAGCTCGTAGAGGTTGACGCCGGCTTCGAACAGCGGGATGCGTAGTTGGCATGGCCGGCATGCACGATGGGTACGTCGCTGGCGGCGTAGGTGTTGGTCAGCGTGTCAACCTGCCCGCCCTGGCTGCGCCAGTATTCGAAATAGGTCATGCCCGTGGCGCCGGGCACGAAATGGGCCGGGACGATGAGGACGCGGCGGGCGGGATTGATCCATAGGCCGGCGAGCTGCCCGATCAGCAGCTTCGACGGCGATTTGTCGCGGCCGGGCACTTTTTCCGGCGGATCGACGATGAGGTTGTGCAAGCGGCGGTTGAGACGGACGCTGTCGCGCAGCGCCTGCCAGCCTCTGACCAGGAGGCTGGTGCTGCGGGGGGTATGGAGGGGATTGGACAGCCACACCTGGATGTTGGGGTGGGCATTCAGCGTCGCGCGTCCCAGCTCCTTGTCGGCGGTGTCGGTGTCGTCGATCGGCAGGCGCACGCTCGCACCGCGATCGGCAGCCGCCACCAGCGAGGCAGCGACCATCTTGCCAGTGGTGTCATAGTGGAACAGGAAGTACTGCACGTCCAGCGCCGCATGCCCGCCCTGCAACAGAAGGAAACCCGATTCGCCGGGGGAATCCGGGCGGCCAGAGGCGCCTTCAGAAGGCTTTCAGCGAGACTGGGCAGCGCCTGCGAGGGGGCGGCCGGCGTCGAGATTGAGGGTGGGGGCGCAGCCGGCAAGCAGAAGCAGCGCGGCCAGCCCGATGCGGAGAAACGGATCAGGCCGTCTGTTCATCCAGCCGCCGCCAGGCGAAATGGGGGCCGGGATCGGTCTTGCGGCCCGGCGCGATGTCGCTGTGGCCGACCACGGCCCGGATCGGGTAGGTCGCCTTCAAAGTGGCCAGCAACGGGATCAGGGCCGCATACTGGGCCTCGGTGAACGGCAAGTCGTCGGTGCCTTCCAGTTCGATGCCGATGGAA
>JAJZRT010000359.1 GCA_021802595.1 Pseudomonadota bacterium | reverse complement strand
TGAGCCGGCTGGTGAGCAGTTCGCCCAGCTTCTGCTCCAGCTTCTTGCGGTTGTATAGCCCGGTCAGCGTGTCGCGTTCGCTGTCGAACAGCATTTTCGCGTAGTTGGCGTAGATCTTGAGCATCCCCTGGGCGATGCGCAGATCGGCCTCGACCCATTCGGGTTGCCTGAGCACGATCGCCTTGCGCCGGTCATCCAGCAGGCCCAGACTGCTGACGAGGTAGCTCTGGCCGTCCTGAACCAGTTGTCTGGCCGGGGTTTCGGCACTCAGGCTGGCCGCCTCGGCCACCAGGGCATCGGTCACCGGGAACATGGGTTTCGGCAGCGGACAGGCGGGGTCCTGAACCCATTGCCCGTGCTGCGCGCCCGGCACCAGACAGACCATGGACGCCTGCACGCCGGGCAGCATCTCCAGAATCGACGCCTGCAGACTGTGCAACAGGGTCAGTTCGTCACGCTGCTCGGTCAGGTGCACGACGGACTCGATCACTTCATGGGTGATTTCGGACTGCCTGGACGACTGCATGGCGACGGCCAATGAATTCCCCGAAAAATTATGTTTTTGTGATTCTACGCCTGATGCCGCATAAACGGCGGGTGTACGCGGACAAGCCCTCGCCGGGTGCAGCCTTCCGCCCGGGCAAGCATCGCTCACGCCGCCGCGCGCGCAGCCGTCTCGGCGATCCGCCGGATCGTCGCCACAAACCCCGGATCTTCGCCATGCAGCAGCATGGGAAGGGCCGCCCGGAAATCCGGGCGTGCACACCATTCATGCATGTAATCTTCCCACGACTGCCACAGCCGCGCCTGCTGGCGGCTCATCCTGTCTTCGTAGACCAGCACATAGGCGCGTTCGAACAGGCTGACCAGGATGGCGAACAGGGCGTGCTTGCGCTCCAGTTGCTCCTCGCTGAGTTCGCCCTTTACGGCGGGCGACAGCAGGTGCAGGTCGGCGTTGTCGATGACCAGCCGCATGAAATCGGCGTACTCGTCGGACAGGCGCAGGAAGATCTCCTCCTCGTCGTTCTGCCGGTCACGGCGGCGGTCGTGGACATATACGCCGATGGCGAACGGCAGGCCGACGATGGTGACGAGATAGCTCAACGCTTCCAGCCATTGCATGGCATCCATTCACGTCCCCCCGGCAAACCCGTTCTGCCGCCAGGCCTCGAACACCACCACGCTGACGGCGTTCGACAGGTTCATGCTGCGCGACCCCGGTAGCATCGGCAGGCGCAGCCGGAGCCCGGCATCGAACCGGTCCAGGATGTCGGCCGGCAGTCCGCTCGATTCGGGACCGAACAGCAGCACGTCGCCGGCCTGAAAAGCGATGTCGGCATAGCGCGTGCTGCCCTTGGTGGTAAGCGCGAACCAGCGCCTGCCGGGCAGCGCTGTCCGCACCGCCTCCCAGCCGGGATGCACGGTCACGCAGGCCATGTCGTGGTAATCCAGACCGGCACGCGCCACCTGCTTGTCGGACAGGTCGAAGCCCAGCGGCTCGACCAGATGCAGGCGACAGCCGGTATTCGCCGCGAGGCGGATGAGGTTTCCGGTATTGGGCGGAATCTCGGGATGAAACAAAACGATGTCAAACATCCGGCTTGGCCTAAAATAAAACCTTCTTCGAAAGCCCATATTCTATGGTTCCTTACCTTACTACCGCACTCACCGGGCCGCTGCTGGAACTGGAAAAGCGCCTGCTCGATGCCCAGCCGACGATCGAACACTGGTTTCGCCAGCAATGGAAGGAACAGTCGGCGCCGTTCTACACCTCGGTCGATATCCGCAACGCGGGCTTCAAGCTGGCGCCGGTCGACACCAACCTGTTTCCCGGCGGCTTCAACAATCTCAACCCCGCCTTCATGTCGCTGTCGATCCACGCGGCGATGGGTGCAGTGGAAAAGATCTGCCCCGATGCACAGCGTCTGCTGCTGATCCCCGAGAACCACACGCGCAACACCTTCTACCTGCAGAACGTCGCGGTGCTCGCGCACATCCTGCGCCAGACCGGCCTCATCGTGCGCATCGGCACCCTGATCCCCGAAATCACCCAGCCGACCACGCTGGAGCTGCCGGCCGGCGGACGCCTCACGCTGGAGCCGCTGGTCCGAAAAGGCGACCGCATCGGCCTGGAAGGCTTCGACCCCTGCGCGGTGCTGCTCAACAACGACCTCTCGGCGGGCGTGCCCGATATCCTCAAGGGCATCGAGCAGACGATCATGCCGCCGCTGCACGCCGGCTGGGCGACGCGCCGCAAGTCGCGTCATTTCGCGGCGTACCAGAACGTCGCCATCGAGTTCGCGCAACTGGTGGGGATTGATCCGTGGCTGATCGACCCCTACTTCAACCACTGCGGCAAGATCGACTTCCAGGCACGCCAGGGCGAGGATTGCCTGGCCGAGAAGGTCGACGAAATGCTGAAGAAGATCCGCGCCAAATTCGACGAGTACGGCATCGACCAGCCGCCCTTCGTCATCGTCAAGGCCGACGCCGGCACCTACGGCATGGGCATCATGACGGTGAAGTCGCCCGACGACGTGCGCGAGCTCAACCGCAAGCAGCGCAACAAGATGGCCGTGATCAAGGAGGGCTTGGAAGTCAGCGAGGTGCTGATCCAGGAAGGCGTCTACACCTTCGAAAGCATCAACGAGGCGGTCGCCGAGCCGGTGGTCTACATGCTCGACCACTTCGTCGTCGGCGGCTTCTACCGCGTGCACACCGGGCGCGGATCGGACGAGAACCTCAACAGTCCCGGCATGCATTTCGTGCCGCTGGCGTTCGACGAGACCTGCCTGACGCCTGACCGCAGCGCCAATCCCGACGCCACCCCCAACCGCTTCTATGCCTACGGGGTGATCGCGCGGCTGGCGATGCTGGCCGCCAGCATCGAACTCGACGAGACGCTCAACGAAACCGAAAACGCGGCCGCCACATGAAGCTGCTGTTCGTCGTCGATCCGCTCGCCGGTCTCAAGCCCTACAAGGACAGCTCGGTGGCGATGATGCGCGCGGCGGTGGCGCGCGGCCATGCGGTATCCGCCACGGAAGCGCGGCAGCTGTATGTGGCCGACGGTCTGTCCCGCGCCGCCTGCGCCGCGCTCGATGTGCGCGCCGGAAACGACTGGTACCGTGTGACCGAAACAAACGATTGCCTATTGAAAGACTTCGATGCCGTGGTGATGCGCACCGATCCGCCGGTGGATACCGACTACCTGCTCGCCACCCACCTGCTCGGCATCGCCGAAGCCAACGGCGCACGGGTGCTCAACCGTCCGGCGTGTCTGCGCGACTTCAACGAAAAACTCGCCATTCTCGATTTCCCGCAATTCATCGCCCCCACCCTGGTATCCGCCGACGCAGCGGACATCGGGGACTTCCTGGCCGAGCACCGCGACATCATCGTCAAGCCGCTCACCGAAATGGGCGGCGCCGGCGTCTTCCGCCTGACGCTTTCCGACCCCAACCGCAACGCCATCCTGGAAACGCTCACCCGGCACGGCCGCCGCGCCATCATGGCGCAACGCTATCTGCCGGCGATCAGCGAGGGCGACAAGCGCATCCTGTTGATCGACGGCGAGGTCGTGCCGTGGGCGCTGGCCCGCATCCCGCTACCCGGCGAGACTCGCGGCAACCTCGCCGCCGGCGGCACTGGTCGCGCACAGCCTTTGAGCGCACGCGACCGCGAGATCGCCGAGACCGTTGCGCCGTGGGCGCGGGCAAACGGCATCTTCCTCGCCGGGCTCGACGTGATCGGCGACTGTCTCACCGAAATCAACGTCACCAGCCCCACCGGCTTCCAGGAAATCGCCGCGCAGACCGGGCACGACGTCGCGGCGCAGTTCATCGCTGCCGTTGAGCGTGCCCAGCTCGCCGAAACCTCGCCGGAATGACCGCTGACATCGTTATCCAGAGAGTCCATGCCGAGGATGTGCCCGCGGTTGCCGTCCTGGTCGGCGAACTGCTGGCCGAGATCATGAACACGATCGGCGTCCAGGCATTCAACTTCAATCTCCAGGAAACGACCGAAAGGCTTGCCACCTACCTGGCCAACGAGACCTATTTTGTCTTTGTCGCCCGGCCTGATGGCGGGAAACCGGTCGGATTCGTGGCGCTCAGCGAATGCCATGCCCTGTATGCCGAAGGTGCCTTCGGCACGATTCCGGAACTGTACGTTCGACCGGAATACCGCACCCGGAAGCTGGGGATGCGGCTGGTTGGCGAGGCCAGGGCATTCGGTGCGGCGCGGGGCTGGAAACGGCTGGAAGTCACCACCCCGCCGCTTCCGCAATTCGACAGAACCCTGGCGTTCTACGAGCGGGAAGGCTTCGCCGTCGCGGGTGGGCGCAAATTGAAAACCTTGTTGTAAGCCTCCGGCATGTCAGACCTGAACGCCCTCACTCTGCGTATCACGCGGTTCCGCCTGTGGCTCATGCTCCTGCCCGTGCTGTTCGCCTGCAGTCCGCCGCCGCTGGTCCAGCAGCAGTCCTACGTATTCGGCACCCTGGTCGAGGTCAGCGTCGTCGATGATTCAGGATCCAGGGCGACACCCGCCATCGCTGCGGTTCTGGCACGCTTCGATGAGCTTCACAGACAACTGCATGCCTGGCAACCCAGCGACCTGTCACGGCTCAACGCCGCGCTGACCAAAGGGGAACGCACAACCGTCTCTCCCGAGCTCGCGGCCATGCTGCGCGACGCGCAAGCGCTTGCTGCCGACTCGGACGACCTGTTCAACCCCGCCATCGGCGGCCTGATCGCGCTGTGGGGCTTCCACGCCGACACGCCGCGGGGAACAGTACCGGATGCCGCCACCATCGCACGCCGGGTCAAGGCGGCGCCCCGCATGCGCGACCTGCACATCGAAGGCAACAGCGTCTGGAGCGACAACCCGGCGGTGCAACTGGATCTCGGCGGCTATGCCAAGGGCTACGCGCTGGACGAGGCGGTACGCATCCTGAAAGCCCACGGCATCCGGAACGCGCTGGTGAATATCGGCGGCAACGTGAT
>JAJZRT010000358.1 GCA_021802595.1 Pseudomonadota bacterium | reverse complement strand
ATAGGCTGCTTCCAGTCCTTCCAGCGGATTCTCCGCCATGAACTCGGCACGCCCCTGGGTCAGGAGGTCGTAGGCCGACTTGACGCGCTGCCAGCGGCGGTCGCGGTCCATCGCGTAATAGCGGCCGATCATCGACGCGATGTGGCCGACGCCGGTCTGTTCGATTTTCTCGCTCAGGCGGCGCAGGTAGATTTCGGCGCTTTTCGGCGGCGTGTCGCGGCCGTCCAGAAACACATGCAGGCACACCTTGCGCAGGCCCTCGCGGCGCGCCAACTCGAGCAGCGCGTGGAAATGCGCTTCGTGGCTGTGCACCCCGCCGTCCGACAGCAGGCCGAGCACATGCAGGGTCTTCTGGTGGTCGCGCGCCAGGTGAACCGCATTCAGCAGCGCGGGGTTGGTGTAGAAATAACCGGACTCGATGGCACGGTCGATGCGGGTGAATTCCTGGTATACCACCCGCCCCGCACCGATGTTCAGATGCCCCACCTCGGAGTTGCCCATTTGCCCCTTGGGCAGCCCCACCTCGGATTCCGATGCATGGATGAGCGTATGCGGATGATGCTTCCACAACCGGTCCCAATTGGGCTTGTCGGCCTGGGCGATCGCGTTGTCCGCGCGCTCAGCGCGGCAGCCAAAACCGTCGAGGATGATGAGGAGAACCGGCACGGTTTTCATGAAAAAGTTTAGATAACCTGACTCGTTTTCGTGGAAATATTTTAATATATGCGTGATTGCTAATCTATACGCAATCCGCAAAGCAGGATGAGAAAGTGGCACGGCGACATCTGGCGACAAGCCAGACCGCCTCGCGACGCGAAGGATCGAGGAATGAATATGGCAGCCGACTGGGACGAAGTGGACCTGATGGACAAGGACGAGCACATCGAGCAGGCCTCGCGTGCGATGAAGGCCATGTCGCATCCGCTGCGCCTGAAAATCCTCTGCGTGCTGGGCGACAAGGAAGTCAGCGTGCAGGACATCGTCGACCACGTCGGCACCTCGCAGAGCAATATCTCCCAGCACCTCGCCATCCTGCGCGACAAGGGCGTACTGCGCACCCGCAAGGACGCCAACCGCGTGTTCTACCGCGTGGGCGACACCCGCACGTTGAAGCTGCTGGGAATGATGCGCGACGTTTTCTGCGGCTTCACCAAGTAAACCCTTTCCCCCATGCCCGGGCCCGGTCACGCGCGAGCGTACCGGGCCCTTGTTTTTTGCGGCCTGCGCGCCCGAGCCTGCCTCCCGCGCGGATATAATCGAGCATCAGGCACGGGATTACCCGCGCCAACGCCACATGGCATGACGCAGAGGAAGGAGTTGCCATGCGCCTGACCAAATTCACGGATTACGCCTTGCGTGTGGCAATCCACCTGGCACGCCATCCGGACGGTCTGACGACCATTGCCGACATCGCGCGCGCTCATGGCATTCCCGCCACCCACCTGATGAAAGTGGTGCACCGGCTGGCGCAATGCGGCCACATCGTGACCGTGCGCGGAAAAGGCGGTGGAATGCGACTCGCCCATCCGCCCGACAGGATCAACATCGGTGCCCTGGTGCGGGACACCGAGGACAACATGGATATCGCGGAATGCTTCAGCACAGCCCACCAGGCGTGTCCGATGCTGCCCGCATGCGCACTGAAACCCGTGCTCGCCGAGGCGCGTCAGCACTTCCTGGCGACGCTGGACCGCTATCACCTGTCCGACATCACGGGCGGTGCCCCGCCTCTCGATGCGCCCTTGCGCCCGGCAAGCCCGCGCACCCGCCCGGGCGATCACCGGACCTGAGCGACGGGGATCGCGTCCGCGGGCCAGCTTGCCTGCCGACCAGGACAATCCGCGATACATCCCGCCCCTCTTTCTATGAATATCAAATGGAGCAGTTTATGATTCGACCGGCGCCTTGCCATAGCCCAGCGGGCGTGGGGCCATCTCGGCACGCGCGGGTCTTTGCAACGCCCCACGAAAAGCTCTGCCGATTTCGCGTCCGCCGTGCTGCCAGGCGCATAAGGTTTACTTGGGGCCTGATTAATTATTAATATATAATTAATTTCTAATACACATCCCGCACGCGCTGTTTGCGGACCCATTAGATTGAGGGATTGATGCGGCTTACGAAGAAAAAACCGGCCCGGCTGGAAACGCTGGCCTTCCTCTCTTTATTGGCCATGACCACCGGGGCATCGGCGGAAACGCTGGATTTCGCTCAGGCCGTGCAGCGCGCGCTGGCACAGAACCCGGACATCATCGTCGCAGGCGCGCAAATCGGCCAGGCGCAGGCGGCCGTCAGACAGAGCGAGGGCGCACGGCTGCCCAAGCTGACAGCCTCGGTCAATGTCACCCGCACCAACGACGCACTCAATGCCTTCGGCCTCAAGCTGTCGCAGCGCAGCGCCACGTTCAATGATTTTGGTGCGGGTGAGTTCACGGGCCCGGCTGCGCTCAGCGTCGCGCCGCATAACCTCAACTACCCGAATCCGGTCAACAACTTCAATACCCGCCTGGAAGCACAGCTGCCGCTCTATACCGGCGGCATGATCGAGGGCTACACCGAACAGGCCAGGGCATCTCTGCGCGCTGCCCGCCAGGGCGATGTGATGGCGCGCCAGAAGGTGATCTTCGACGTATTGCGCGCCTACGAGGGTGTACATGCGGCACGCGCGTACGAAAGTGTCGCCAAACAGGGCCGCAGCGCCGCCGAGGCCTACGTCAAGACCATCGACAACCTGTTCCGGGGCGGCGTGGTGGTGAAAAGCGATCTGCTGACCGCCCGGGTGCACCTGGAGGACGTCAAGGTGCAACAAGCGCAGGCGGAAAACGCCGTGCAGCAGGCCCTCGATCAGCTTCACCTGCTGCTGGGCATGCCGCTGTCGGAGCCGCTGGACGTGGCAGGCGACGTGGCGGTCCACCCTCTGGAGGGCAAGCTGGCCGATTACCAGGATGAGGCACTCAAATCCAACCCGGGCCTCGCCGCGCTGCGCAACCAGCTGGATGCCGCGCAGGCCGCCGTCAAGGTGGCACGCGCCGGCAAATACCCGCAGGCAGGCCTGCTGGCCCGCTTCGACACCAACGACAACGCCCTTGGCTTCGATGCCCATTCCTACACGCTGGGTGGCCAGGTGTCGTGGCAGCTGTTCGACGGCGGCGTCACCAACGGCGCCATCCAGCGCGCCCAGGCCAGCCGTGACGAACTGGCGGCCCGGCTGAGCCAGGCCGAGAACGGCATTCGCTACCAGGTGGCGGACGCCTGGCGGCGTGCCGAGGAAGTCCAACGGCGGGTCGAGGCGCGGGAACAGGCGGTCAGCCAGGCCGAAGAGGCCCAGCGCATCGTGAATAAACGCTATGCCAGCGGCGTCACGACCATCACCGAACTGCTGGGCGCCCAGGCCCAACTGGACAAGGCCCGGGCCGACCTGGTGGCCGCGCGTTATGAGCTGAAGGTGCAACGCGCCAGCGCCCGCCTGGCGATCGGCCATCTGCAACCCGATCAACTTTGAGCAATCCGGAATGAACCCCATGGCTAAACCCCTCCCGTTGCGTGTTGCCCTGCTTGCTCTGGCCGTGAGTCTGGCCAGCGGTTGCGGCAAGCATGAAACTCCCGAAGGACAGGCTGTCACCACCGTCCGCACAGTGACAGCCGATGTGCAAACCGTGCAACCGGCCCCCCTCGACGTGCAGGCGGAAGTGCCCGGCACGGTGGTTTCGGAAGACCAGGTCCAGGTGGCCTCGCGCCTGATGGGCTACATCCGCGAGATCAAGGTCGAGGAAGGGCAGGCGGTCAAGGCGGGCCAGTTGCTGTTCGTCGTCGACCCGTCCGACATCCAGGGGCAGACGAACCAGGCCCGTGCCGGACTGGCGCAGGCCGAGGCCGCGCTGGCCGACGCCAAGCTCGACTACGAACGTTTCGGCGCCCTGTACAAGGAAGAGGCCATTCCGAAGATGCAGTGGGACAAGGTCCGCCTGCAATACCAGGTCGCGCAGCAGCAGGTCGCCGCCGCCCGCGCCGGCCTTGGGCTGGCGTCCAGCCAGATGCGCTATGCCTCGGTGGTGGCGCCGATCAGCGGCGTCGTCACGCAGAAGATGGCCAATGCCGGCGACCTTGCTGCGCCCGGACGGCCGGTACTGGCGATCGAAGGCCTGAAGAAACTCCAGGTACGGACCAGCGTGAGCGGCGATGTGCTCGCCCGCATCAAGCCGGGCGAGAAGGTCAGCATCGTGGCCGATGGCGATGCGGCGCTGGCGCCGGTCGAAGGCACAATCGCCCAGCTGGTGCCCGCAGCCGATCCGGTCAGCCACACCCATCTGGTGAAGATCGACCTGCCCGCGGGCAGCGGCCTCGCGAGCGGCAATTTCGTGCGCGTGGGATTTGCCGTCGGCAGCCGCGAGGGAATCCGCGTGCCCGTTGCCGCGCTGGCAGAGCGTGCCGGCATCACCGGCGTGTTCGTGGTCGACGCCCAGGGCATCGCGCACTACCGCATGGTGCGCCCGGGTGCGGCCGGACAGGGCCTGGTGGAAATCCTGTCCGGCCTGAATGCGGGCGACAGGGTGGTCGTGTCCCGGGTCGCGCAGCTGGAGAATGGCGACAAGGTGAGCGGGAGCGCCCATGACTGAGCGCGCCGCCCCGCTCAACATCGCCGGCAGGCTGGCCCGCGTATTCATCGAATCCAAGATCACCGCCATGATCATGCTGGCGGTGGCGCTGGCGGGCATGATGGCGCTGTTCGTCACCCCGCGCGAATACAACCCGCAGATCGTGGTACCGGCCGCCAACATCATCGTCGCCAAGCCGGGCGCCTCGGCAGAGGAAGTCCAGAATCTGGTGGTCAAGCCGCTGGAAGCCATCATGAACGCCCAGTCCGGCGTGGACCACACCTTTGGCTACGCCGCCCCGGATTTCGGCCTGGTCACCGTGCAGTTCAAGGTGGGGGAGGACCAGGAAAAAAGCCTGGTCAAGCTCTACAACCAGCTGATGCAGAACATGGACCGCATGCCGCCGGGCGCGATGCAGCCGATG